>NZ_JBEOXE010000067.1:0-40584 GCF_040296485.1 Streptomyces sp. NPDC002138
CCGCCCGTCGCGGCCACCACCGCGCGCCCGGGACCCGGGCGCGCGGCTTTCGTGCGCCGTGCGCCGTGCGCCGTGCGCCGTGCGCCGTGCCCGCGCACGAGTGCCGCGCGGCGTGCGGAGGCTCGGGTTCCGCCGGAGCCGGGCGTTCTGACCCGGAACGGCCAGGAATGCGGCACCGCCGGATGGGTAGGGCTGCGGTGTTCCCCGTAACGAGCCCGGCTCGCGCGTCGTCAGCATCAGCACATGAGGAGTACCGCCGTGAACACCCCCACCGCCCGTCCCGCCCACCCCGCCCGCTCCAAACAGGCCGCCGCCCGCGCCGTACCGCTGCTCGCCCACCTGCCCCGGCGGCTCTCCGTCACCGAAGGCGCTGCCGCGGGCCCGCTCACCAGCGAGTCCCCGCTCGCCGACACCGCCCACGCACCGCTCACCAGTGAACCGCCGCTCACCGACGAGGCTCCGCTGACCAGCGAGCCGACCACCCCCGCCGCCGCCGCGGGTTAGCCGAGGGATACGCATGGACCTGGCCCGGCTCGCCGCCCACCACGGAGTCGCCACCGCCTACCACCCCTCGGCGGGCGTGACCGTCCCGGTGCCGGAGCGGACCGTCGTGGCCGTGCTCGCCCTGCTGGGCGTGGCCGCGGGCACCCCGCAGGACGTACGGGACCAGCTCGCGCGCGCCGAACGGGAGGCGGCCGAGCGGCTGCTGCCGGTCACCCTGGTCCACTGGGCGGGCTCGGCGCCGCCCCCGGCCCTCGCCGCGCTGCCGCCGGGCACCGGGATCCGGCTGGTTCCGGAGGAAGGCGACCCCGTGGCGTGGGAGACCGGCCCGCGGGGACCGCTCCCGGCCGCCGGACTGCCGCTCGGAGTGCACCGGATCACGGTGACCCGGCCCGACGGCCGGACCGGCGAAGCCACCCTGATCGTGGCCCCGGACCGGGCCCCGGCGGCGCCGGAGCGCACCCACGGACTCCTGGTGCAGCTCTACTCCCTGCTGTCGCGGGACTCCTGGGGCATGGGCGACCTCGGTGACCTCGCGGGACTCGCGCGCTGGGCCGGGCGGACCCACGGCGCCGGATTCATCCAGGTCAACCCGCTGCACGCGGCCGTCCCCGGCACCCCGACCGACCCCTCGCCCTACCGCCCCTCCTCGCGCCGCTTCCCGGACCCGGTCCACCTGCGGATCGAGGACGTACCCGAATACGCCGCGCACCCGGACCCGGCGGCCCTGGCCGCGCTGGCCGCCCGGGGCGCGGAGCTGCGCCGCGGGGTGCTGGAGAAGGACGCGCTGATCGACCGGGACGCGGTCTGGGCCCTGAAGCGGGAGGCCCTGGAGCTGCTGTACGCCGTCCCGCGCACCCCGGACCGCGAGGCGGCCCTCGCCGCGTTCCGCGCCGCCGGGGGGCCCGCGCTGGCCCGGCACACCGCCTGGTGCGCGCTGGCCGAGCGGTACGGGGCCGACGCCGCGGCCTGGCCCGAGGGAGCCGAGGCGGCGCCCGCGGACCTCGCGTTCCACTGCTGGCTCGCCTGGCTGACCGACGCTCAGCTCGCCGCCGCCCAGCGGGGCGCGCGCGAGGCGGGCATGGCCGTGGGCATCGTGCACGACCTCGCCGTCGGGGCGCACCCCGAGGGCGCCGACGTCTGGGCCGCGCCCGGTACGTACGCCACCGGCGCCTGCGTCGGCGCCCCGCCCGACGCGTTCAACGCGCGCGGGCAGGACTGGGGGCTGCCCCCCTGGCGCCCGGACCGGCTCGCCGCGTCCGGTTACGCCCCCCTGCGGGACCTGCTGCGCGGGGTGTTCCGCTATGCCGGGGCGCTGCGGATCGACCACGTCATGGGCCTGTTCCGGCTGTGGTGGATCCCCCGGGACACCCCGCCCGCGGAGGGCACGTACGTCTCGTACGACGGCGAGGCCATGCTCGCGGTCCTGGTCCTGGAGGCCCACCGGGCCGGGGCGCTGGTCATCGGCGAGGACCTCGGGACCGTGGAGCCCGGGGTCCGCGAGGCGCTCGCCCGGCGCGGGGTGCTCGGCACCTCGGTGCTGTGGTTCGAGCGGGACTGGTCGGGCACCGGGGCGCCGTTGCCCCCGGCGCGGTGGCGCGCGGACTGCCTGGCCACGGCCACCACCCACGATCTGCCGCCCACCGCCGCCAAACTGGCCGGCGCCCACGTCGAACTGCGCGACCGGCTGGGCCTGCTGACCCGCCCGGCGGAGCGGGAGCGGGCCGAGGACGCGGCCGACACGGAGGAGTGGCTGGCCGTGCTGGACCGGCTCGGCCTGGACACCAAGGGCGAGGAGGCCGCCGTCCGGGCCCTGTACGGGTTCCTGCTGCGCACCCCGGCCCGGCTGGTCGGCGTATGGCTGCCGGACGCGGTCGGGGACCGGCGGCCGCAGAACCTCCCCGGGACCTGGGACCAGTACCCCAACTGGCGGCTGCCGGTGGCCGACGCGGCCGGGCGGCCGCTGACGCTGGAGCGGCTGACCGCCTCGCCGCGGGCGAACGCCCTGCTGAGCGCGGTGCGGGAGGGCGCGCACCCCCGAACGGCACCCCCGGGCGCGCGCCCTGTTTAGGTGTTCGCTACGTTTGCACCGTGGACAAGAAGAACGCTCTGCGCGCCGGCGCCGTCACGGCCGGAACGACGCTGATGATGCTGCTGATGACGTCTCCCGCGCTCGCGGCGGCCCGCGACGACGGTGACGACCCGGGCAAGGGCCTGAGCATTGCCCAGACGCTGGGCCTGTTCGTGGGCGCGCCGATCGTGCTGTTCCTGGTCATCGCCGGTCTCGTGATGGTCGGCGACAAGTCGCGCAAGCCGCAGGACCAGCGGGGCTGACCCCGCGGGGTCGGACCCCTCACGACTTCCGGGGCGCCGGAGGTCCGCAGACCGGTACATGACGCGTGATGCGTGACGTACCGGTCGTGACGCGGACCTCCGGCGCCCTTTTCGCGTGTCCGGCGCGCGCGTTTCTCCCGGCGGCCCCTCAGAGGCCGCCGAGCAGCTTGCGCAGCAGCGCCGTGAGGAGGGTGACCTCTTCCTCGTCCAGCCCGCCCAGTCCCGCGCGCTGGACCTCCAGCCCGGCGGTGACCGCCTCGTCGATGAGGGCGAGGCCGCGCTCGGTGACGGTCACCTGGAGCCCCCGCCGGTCGTGCGGGTCGGGGCTGCGGCGCAGCAGCCCGGCCTTCTCCAGCTTGTCCAGCCGCCCGGTCATGCCGCCCGTGGTGAGCATGAGCGTGGCCGAGAGCTGGCGCGGCGAGAGGGTGTAGGGCTCGCCGGACCGGCGCAGGGTGGCGACGACGTCGAACTCCCCGCGGGAGATGCCGTAGCGGGCGTACGTCCGGTCCATGGCGTCGCCCATCGCCTTGCTGATCCGGTAGATCCGGCCGAAGACGGCCATGGGGGTCGTGTCCAGCTCCGGGCGGACCGCGTGCCACTGGTCGGTTATTGCGTCGACCGCGTCCTTTTCGCTCATGTGCGGAGTATCCCGAGTCCTGTCGGTAGATCGCAAGAAAGTTGCTTGACGGAAAGTAGCTTAGGGGTAAGCTACTTCCTATCAACCTACTTGGGGGAGCGGACATGTCGGCGAAGCGGCAGCGGGTGGCGGTGGAGCGGATCGCGGGAGAGCGGGAGCTGCTCGTGGCGGCGGGGATCAACGCGGTCGGGATCGGTATGTACATACCGTTCACGCTGGTCTTCTTCCGTCACGTCACCGGCCTCTCCTTCGCCGCCGTCGGGATGGTGCTCACCGTCACCGGTCTCGCGGGGCTGGCCCTGATGCCGCTGGCGGGCGTGGCCGTCGACCGGTTCGGCGCCAAGCCGGTCGTCCTGGTCCTCTACGCGGTCCGCACGCTCGGCTTCCTGCTCTACCCCCTCGCGACCTCCCTGTCCGCCTTCGCCGCCGTCGCCCTGTTCACCGCCCTCGCCGACCGCTCCTTCGCCCTCGTCCAGCAGTCGCTGATCGGCGAGGTGGCGCGCGGCGGGGCCCGGGACCGGCTCCAGGCCTCCCTGCGGGCCCTGCAGAACGCCGGGATGGGCGCCGGAGCGATGATCGTCTCCGGCGTGCTGGCCCTGTGGGGCGCGGGCGGCTTCTCCTGGACCGCCTGGGCCAACGCCTTCGCCTTCGCGGTGGCCGGACTGCTCGTCAGCCGGGTCCGCCCGGTCCGCGGCCTCGGCGCGGCGCCCGAGCGGGCCGCGGGGCGCCCGGCCGCCGGGTACCGGATGGTGCTGCGCGACCGCCCCTTCCTCGGCCTGACCGCCGCCAACTTCCTGACCGCGCTCGGCTACTCGGCCCTCTCGGTCCTCTTCCCGCTGTACATCGCCACCTGGCTGCGCGGCCCCGACTCGCTCACCGGCGCCGCCTTCACCCTCAACACCGTGCTGTGCGCCGGGGCGGGTGTCCTGATCGCGAGCCGGGTGCGCCGCTCCGGCGCCCGCCGGACCCGCTCCGCCGCCCTCGGGGCCCTGCTCTTCGCCGCCGCCTTCACCGGCCAGATCGTGCTCGGTACCGTCCGCCCCGGCTCGACCGGCCTGCTGATCGCCCTCATGGCGATCGTGGTCGTCTACACCGTGGGCGAGCTGGTCCACAGCCCCTCCGGCGGCGCCCTCTCGGTCTCCGCCGCCCCGGAGGCCGTGCGCGGCCGCTACCTCGCCACCTACCAGCTGTCGTACTCCCTCGCCGGCGCCCTGGCGCCGTCGCTCTTCACCGCCCTGCTGGACGTCGACGGCCGGCTGCCGTGGGCCGTCCTCGCCGTCGCCGCGCTCGGCGCCGCCGCAGCCCTGCTCCGCCTGGAGCGGCACCTGCCCGCCGAAGCCGTGTACGCCGAGCCCCCGGTCCCGGCCCCCGCCGCCGACGCGCCGGCCTCCGCGCCCGTCGCCGCCTGAGCCCCGCACCCCGCCCGCCCGACGCCCGTACGCCCGTACGTCCCCACCCCGCACCTCGCCCGAGGAGTCCTGCCATGAAGCGCCTCGCCACCGTCGCCCTGACCGCCCTCGCCCCGATCTCCTGGGGCTCCACCTACGCCGTCGCCACCGAACTACTGCCCCCCGACCGGCCCCTGTTCACCGGGGTCATGCGGGCCCTGCCCGCCGGGCTGCTGCTCATAGCCGTCGCCCGGGTGCTGCCCAAGGGGGAGTGGTGGTGGAAGTCCGCCGTGCTGGGCGCGCTGAACATCGGCGCCTTCTTCCCGCTGCTGTTCCTCACCGCCTACCGGCTGCCCGGCGGCGTCGCCGCCGTCCTGGGGTCGATGGGGCCGCTGGTGGTCATCGGGCTCTCCGCCCTGCTGCTGGGCGAGCGGGCCAGTACCAAGGCCCTGCTCGCCGCGATCGTGGGCGCCTTCGGGGTCAGCATGGTCGTGCTCAAGGCGGGAGCCGCGCTCGACCTGATCGGCGTACTCGCCGGCCTCGCCTCCTCCGCCTCGATGGCGGCCGGCACGGTCATGACCAAGCGCTGGGGCCGCCCCGAGGGCGTCGGCCCGCTGGCCCTGACGGGCTGGCAGCTGACCGCGGGCGGGCTGCTGCTCCTGCCCGTCGCCGCGCTGGTCGAAGGCACCCCGCCGGCCCTCGACGGCAAGGCCTTCCTCGGCTACGGCTACATGATGCTGATCAACACGGGCATCGCGTACTGGCTCTGGTTCCGCGGGATCGGCCGCCTCACCGCCACCTCCGTGACCCTGCTCGGCCCGCTGTCCCCGCTCACCGCCGCCGTCATCGGCTGGGCCGCCCTGGGACAGGCGCTCTCGCCGGTGCAGGTGGCCGGGATGGCGATCGCCTTCACGGCGACGGTCGCGGGACAGCTTCCGGCCCGGCCGCCGCGCGGCCCGCGCAAGGGCGCCGGATCGTTCACTAATACTGAACGAAACGATCGAAACTTTTCGATGGACCTGGGCAATGGCCAGGTGCGACGGTAGCACCACGACACTCACCGGAGCATCCGGAACACACACCCAGGGGGAGACACACAGTGGCCGTCATGGACCGCGTCCGCACCGCTTCGAAGGCCCGGCAGAGCAGCGGCACGAAGGGCGCCGCCGGGCTCGGCGTGCTCCTCGCCCTGACCGCCACGGTCGTCTGGTCCGGCAGCTTCGTCGCCACCCGCGACATGGCGGGATCCGTCCCGCCCGTCCAGGCCGTCTTCTGGCGCTGGCTCATCGCGATCCTCGCCGTCGCCCCCTTCGCCGCCCGCCAGGCCTGGCAGCAGCGGGCCCTGATCCGCGGCCACCTCGGCTACGTCTCGCTCGCCTCGCTGCTCGGCATCGCGATGTACAACACCCTGGTCCACCAGGCCGGACTGACCACCCCGGCCGGCACCATGGGCATGATCATGGCGGCCTCCCCGGTCGTCATGGCCGTCTACTCCCGCATCGGCGGCGAGAAGCTCGGCCCGCGCCGCACCGGCGGCCTGCTGCTCGCCGCCTTCGGCGTGCTGCTCCTCGTCGGCGACGGCTCGCTCGGCTTCGCCTTCGCCGCCGGTGACCTGTGGATGTTCGCCGCCGCCCTGTCCTTCGCCTCGTACAGCGCCCTGCTGCGCCGCAAGCCCGCCGAGATCAGCGGGCCCGCCTTCCTGCTGACCACCTTCGTGCTGGGCGCCCTGATGCTCGCCCCGGTCTACGCGGTCTCCGTCTGCGTCCAGGGCGGCTTCGAGGTCGGCGTCGGCACGGTCGGCCCGCTGCTCTACGCCGGGATCTTCTCCTCCGCCGTCGCCTTCTTCGCCTGGAACAAGGCCGTCTCGATGATCGGCGCGGCCCGCGCGGGCATCGTCTACTACCTCCAGCCGGTCTTCGTCGCGATCCTCGGCTTCCTGCTCATCGGCGAACAGACCGGCCCGACCAAGCTGCTGTGCATGGGCCTGATCCTGGGCGGTGTGACCCTGGGTGCCCGCCGGTAGGTTCGGTCCCATGCACGACTGGGACATCAAGAAGCTGCGGATCCTGCGGACCCTGGCCGAACAGGGGACCGTGACCGCGACGGCCGAGGCGCTGACCATGACGCCCTCGGCCGTTTCGCAGCAGCTGACCAACCTCGCCAAGCAGCTCGGTGTGGTCCTGCTGGAGGCGCAGGGGCGCCGGGTGCGGCTCACCGACGCCGCGCACCTGGTCCTGCGGCACACCGAGGCCGTCTTCGCCCAGCTGGAACGGGCCGACGCCGAGCTGGCCGGCTACCTCGCGGGGGAGGCGGGCGAGGTCCGCGTGGGCGCCTTCTCCACCGCCGTCCCCGCGCTCGTGGTCCCGGCCGTCGCCGCGCTGCGGACCAGTCATCCGGGGATCGAGGTCCGGGTGCGGGAGGCGGAGGCCGCGGAGGCGTACGAGCTGCTCTCCGCCGGGTCGGTGGACCTGGCCCTGTCCCTGGCGGCGCACGCCCCGACCGCCCGCGACCCGCGCTTCACCCGGATCCCGCTCTTCGCGGACCCCCTGGACGTGGCCCTCCCCGCGGACCACCCGCTGGCCGGCGCGCCGGGGCTGCGGCTCGCGGACCTCTCGGGCGAGCGGTGGATCTTCGGCGGCAGCGGGCCCTGGTCGGAGATCACCCGCACCGCGTGCGAGGCGGCGGGCTTCGTGCCGGAACAGGCCCACTCGGCCGCCGGGTGGACGGCGATCCTCGCCATGGTGGAGGCGGGCATGGGGGTGGCGCTGGTGCCGAGGATGGCGGTGACCCGGCGGGCGTACGAGGTCGCGGTGCGGGTGCTGGAGGCCGACCGGCCCGCGCGGCACGTGATCGCGGCCCTCCGCCGCGGTGCGGAAGCCACCCCCGCGGTGGCCCGCGTCCTCACGGCCCTCCGCGAGGCGGCCCCACAGCCGGTGCGCGGCTGACCGTCCCGGGCTCCGCCCCGCCCCGCGCCTCAATCGCCGGCGGGGCTGGGGTTGCCGTTCCCGGGGCCGAATCCTGCCCGGACCCGCGCCTCATCGCTGGCGGGCTGAGATTGCCGTCCCCGGGGGGAGAGGGCTGCCCGTGCGGCTGAGGCGGGGGTCGATTTCAGCCTGCCCGGCGATTGAGGGCCCGCCGGAGGCGGCGGTTGTTCGGCGGACTCGGCCGGTCGTCCCGGGCTCTGCCCGGACCCGCGCCTCAATCGCCGGCGGGGCTGAGATTGCCGTTCCCGGGGTCGAATCCTGCTCGGGCCCGCGGCTCGATTGCCGGCGGGGCTGAGGTTGCCGTTCCCGGGGTCGAATCCTGCCCGGGCCGGCGGCTCATCGCCGGCGGGCTGAGATTGCCGTCCCCGGGGGGAGAGGGCTGCCCGTGCGGCTGAGGCGGGGGTCGATTTCAGCCTGCCCGGCGATTGAGGGCCCGCCGGAGGCGGCGGTTGGTGGGTGGCCCGCGCCTCAAAGGCCGGGTGGGCTGGGAGACAGCCTCGCCGGCGTTTGAGGCGCGGGGGGCCGGGGCGGAGCCCCGGGAGGAGGGTCAGGCCGAGGCCGCGTCGGCCGCCTGGGCGCGGAGGGCGCGCTCCACACCGGAGCGCGACTCCGACACCAGCCGCCGCAGCGCAGCGTTCGGCTCGGCCGATCCGAGCCACGCGTCCGTCGCGTCCAGCGTCTGCTGGGAGACGAGGAGCGCCGGGTACAGCCCCACCGCGATCTGCTGCGCGATCTCGTGGCTGCGGGAGTCCCACACGCCCTTGACCGCCGCGAAGTACTTCTCGGCGTACGGCGCCAGCAGCTCCCGCTGGTCCGTCTGCACGAAGCCCCCGATCACGGCCTCCTGCACCGCGTTCGGCAGGTCCCCGGACTCCACGACCGAGGCCCAGGCCTCGGCCTTCGCCTCGGCGGTGGGACGCGCGGCCCGCGCGGTCGCCGCGTGGCGCTCGCCCGCCGCCGTCTTGTCCCGCTCCAGCTCCGCCGCGATGGCCGCCTCGCCGAGGACGCCCGTCACGACCAGCCGCTCCAGGAACGCCCAGCGCAGCTCGGTGTCGACCTCCAGGCCGCCGATCTCCGCCGTGCCGTCCAGCAGCGCGGCCAGGAAGGTCAGCTGGCCCTCGGTGCGGGCCGTCGCCGCGAAGGCGCGGGCCCACGCGAGCTGGTGGTCGCTGCCGGCCGGGGCCGCGCGCAGGTGCTCCAGGGTGGCCTCGGTCCAGGCCGCCAGGCCCTCCTCGCGCCACGCCGGGTCGGCGTACAGGTCGATGGCCAGCTTCACCTGGCGGTGCAGCGACTGCACGACGCCGATGTCCGACTCCTTGCCGATGCCCGACAGGACGAGGGAGAGGTAGTCGCGGGTGGCCAGCTCGCCGTCACGTGTCATGTCCCAGGCCGCGGACCAGCACAGCGCGCGCGGCAGCGACGCCTCGAAGTCACCGAGGTGCGCGGTGACCGTGGCGAGCGAGTGCTCGTCGAGGCGGACCTTGGCGTACGACAGGTCGTCGTCGTTGAGCAGGATGACGTCGGGACGCCGCTGTCCGGTCAGTTCCGGTACGTCCGTCAGCTCGGCGGCGGCCACGTCCAGCTCCACGCGCCGCTCGCGCAGCAGCTTCCCGCTGGCCTCGTCGATCGAGTAGAAGCCGACCGCGATCCGGTGCGGGCGCAGGACCGGCTCGCCCTTGGCGCCCGCGGGCAGTGCCGGGGCCTCCTGGCGCACCGCGAAGGCGGTGATGACGCCCTGCTCGTCCGTCTCGATGTGCGGGCGCAGGACGTTGATGCCGGCCGTCTCCAGCCACGCCTTCGACCAGGTCGTCAGGTCGCGGCCGGAGGTCTCCTCCAGGGCGCCCAGCAGGTCGGACAGGCGCGTGTTGCCGAAGGCGTGCGCCTTGAAGTACGCCTGCACGCCCTTGAAGAACTCGTCCATGCCGACGTAGGCGACGAGCTGCTTGAGCACCGAGGCGCCCTTGGCGTAGGTGATCCCGTCGAAGTTGACGAGCACGTCGTCCAGGTCACGGATGTCGGCCATGATCGGGTGCGTCGAGGGCAGCTGGTCCTGCCGGTACGCCCAGGTCTTCATCGAGTTCGCGAAGGACGTCCAGGCGTGCGGCCACTTCGAGTCCTCGGCGTAGGCCTGGCAGGCGATCGAGGTGTAGGTCGCGAACGACTCGTTCAGCCACAGGTCGTTCCACCACTCCATGGTGACCAGGTCGCCGAACCACATGTGCGCCAGCTCGTGCAGGATCGTCTCGGCGCGCAGCTCGTACGCCGCGTCCGTCACCTTCGAGCGGAAGACGTACTGGTCGCGGATGGTGACCGCGCCCGCGTTCTCCATCGCGCCCGCGTTGAACTCCGGCACGAAGAGCTGGTCGTACTTCGCGAAGGGGTAGTCGTAGGCGAACTTCTCCTGGAACCAGCGGAAGCCCTGCCGGGTCACGTCGAAGATCGCGTCCGCGTCCAGGAACTCGGCGAGCGAGGGGCGGCAGTAGATGCCGAGCGGGACGGACTGGCCGTCGGCGCCCTCGTAGGAGCTGTGGACCGCGTGGTACGGGCCGACGATCAGCGCGGTGATGTAGGTGGAGATCCGCGGGGTCGGCTCGAAGCGCCAGACGTTGTCCTTGACGTCCGCGGCCTCGGCCCCCTCGGAAATGTCCCGCGGGGAGTTCGAGATCACGGTCCAGCCCTCGGGGGCAGTCACGGTGAACTGGAAGGTCGCCTTCAGGTCGGGCTGCTCGAAGCTCGCGAAGACGCGGCGGGCGTCCGGGACCTCGAACTGGGTGTACAGGTAAGCCTGCTCGTCGACCGGGTCGACGAAGCGGTGCAGGCCCTCACCGGTGTTGGTGTAGGCGCAGTCGGCGACGACCAGCAGCTCGTTCGCCCCGGCCTGCAGGTGCGTCAGCGCGATCCGGGAATCCCGGAAGGCGGAGGCGACGTCCACGGCCTTGCCGTTCAGGACCACCTCGTGCACGGCCGGAGCGACCAGGTCGATGAAGGTCTCCGCGCCGGCCTCGGAGGCCTGGAAGCGCACGGTGGTCGCGGACCGGAAGGTGCCGCCCTCCTGTGCGCCGCTCAGGTCGAGGTCGATCTCGTACGCGTCGACGGTCAGCAGCTTCGCGCGCTGCTGCGCCTCTTCACGGGTCAGATTCGTGCCAGGCACGCGGCATCTCCTTTGATGGTGACGTTGCCCGGCCATCCTTCCATGCGGGCCGCGCCACCGCGTCGGAGTAATCCACGGGCGAAATCCACGGGCCCGCGACGCACCCGGGGGCGGCACCCGCGCGGCGCCGCCCCCGGGTGTCCGGCCGGGATCAGCCGCGCAGCTCCTCGGCCACCAGCTCGGCGATCTGGATCGCGTTCAGCGCGGCGCCCTTGCGGAGGTTGTCGTTCGAGAGGAAGAGCGCGAGGCCGTTGTCCACGGTCTCGTCGGCGCGGATGCGGCCGACGTACGAGGCGTCCTTGCCGGCCGCCTGGAGCGGGGTCGGGATCTCCGAGAGCTCGACGCCCGGGGCGTCCTTGAGCAGCTCGTAGGCGCGCTCGACGCTGATCGGACGCGCGAAGCGGACGTTGACCTGGAGGGAGTGGCCCGAGAAGACCGGGACGCGCACGCAGGTGCCGGAGACCTTGAGCTCCGGGATCTCCAGGATCTTGCGGGACTCGTGGCGGAGCTTCTGCTCCTCGTCGGTCTCGAAGGAGCCGTCGTCGACGATCGAGCCCGCGAGGGGGACCACGTTGAAGGCGATCGGGCGCTGGTAGACCGCCGGGGCGGGGAACTCGACCGCGTCGCCGTCGAACGCGAGCTGGTCGGCGTGCTCGGCGACCGCGCACGCCTGGGTGCGCAGCTCGGCGACACCGGCCAGGCCGGAGCCGGACACGGCCTGGTAGGTCGTGGCGATCAGCGCGGTCAGACCGGCCTCGTCGTGCAGCGGGCGCAGCACCGGCATGGCGGCCATCGTGGTGCAGTTCGGGTTCGCGATGATGCCCTTGGGGCGGTTCTTGATCGCGTGCGGGTTGACCTCGGACACCACGAGCGGGACCTCGGGGTCACGGCGCCAGGCGGAGGAGTTGTCGATCACGACGGCGCCCTGCGAGGCGACCTTCTCGGCCAGGGCCCTGGAGGTCGAGCCGCCCGCCGAGAACAGCACGATGTCCAGGCCGCTGTAGTCGGCCGTGGAGGCGTCCTCGATGGTGATCTCCCGGCCCTCCCACTCCAGGACCGTGCCCGCGGAGCGGGCCGAGGCGAACAGCCGCAGCTCGTCCACCGGGAACTTCCGCTCGGCGAGGATGCCGCGCATGACTCCGCCGACCTGTCCGGTGGCTCCGACGATTCCGACCCTCACGGTGACTCCTCTTGGTACGTACGACGCGGGCGCGCGTGAAGCCATCATGCGTTCGACCCCACGAGCCTTGTCCAATCCATTGTCCGAGGAACGGACGGTGTCCGGAATGTGTACCCCCGTGACGAGTGCGTGGCGGCTGTGTTGCGGAGCCCTCCGGTGTCCGTTTCGCCGGATCCCGAGTGACTACGGTCCGGTCTGTCGTGACCGATATCCGGACACGTCCGTCCGTACCGCGGACGCGCCGCGGACCTGCCGCGGATCGTCCGCGGCCCCTCGCCCCACACCCGGGAGGAACCCCCGTGCGCGCCCACCGCCACCGCCGCCGGTCCATACCGGCGCTCGCCGCCCTCGCGGCCGCCGCCGTCGCCGCTCCGCTCCTGCTGGCCGCCGCCCCGGCCGACGCCGCCCCCTCGCGGGACGGGAAGCTCGCCAGGGAACTGGTCGAGGAGGTCACCGCCCGCGGGGCCTACCGCCACCTGGCGAAGTTCCAGCAGATCGCCGACGCCAACGGCGGCAACCGGGCCGCGGGCTCGCCGGGCCACGCGGCCTCCGCCGCCTACGTCCACGACACCCTGAAGAAGGCCGGGTACCAGGTCTCCTACCAGGACTTCGACATCTTCGAGGCGCACACCAGGACCGAGCGGACCACCGTCCTCGGCCCGGACACCCGCGAGCTGGCCACCGCCGCCTTCACCTTCACCACGTCCACCCCGGCGGGCGGCCTGAGCGCCCCGCTGGCCCTCGCGCGGGTCGACGAGACCCCCGGCTGTGACGCGGCCGACTACCCGGCCGGGGCCTTCACCGGGAAGATCGCCCTGGTCAAGCGGGGCAGCTGCACCTTCGTCGAGAAGCAGAAGGCCGCCGCCGCGGCCGGTGCGATCGGCGTCATCGTCTACAACCACAGCGGCACCACCCCGGTCCGCGGCGGGTTCTCCTCGCCCGCCGAGGGCGTCATCCCGAGCGCGGGCATCACCCTCGCCGACGGCGAGGCGCTGGCCGCGGCCGCCGCCAAGGGCGAGGTGTCGGTGCGCCTGGACCTCGACCAGGAGCACGTGAAGAAGACCACCCGCAATGTGATCGCCGAGACCCGCGGCGGCCGCGCCGACAAGGTGGTCACCGTCGGCTCCCACCTGGACTCGGTCCCCGAGGGCCCGGGCATCAACGACAACGGCTCCGGCTCGGCCGGTCTGCTGGAGGTCGCGCTCAAGCTGGCGGACGAGGGCGCCAACAAGAAGGGCAAGGGGACCGCGAACAAGGTCCGCTTCACCTGGTGGTCCGCGGAGGAGCTGGGCCTGCTGGGCTCCGAGCACTACGTGGCGCAGCTGTCCGAGAAGCAGAAGAAGGACATCGCGCTCTATCTGAACTTCGACATGATCGCCTCGCCGAACCCGGTCCAGTTCGTCTACGACGGCGACGACTCCGACAAGACCGGCGAGGGCGCGGGCCCGGCCGGGTCCGCACAGATCGAGGCACTCATCAACGGCTTCCTCGACAAGAAGAAGCAGCCCCACGAGGGCAGCGACTTCGACGGCCGCTCCGACTACGGCCCGTTCATCGCGAACGGCATCCCGGCGGGCGGCACCTTCACGGGGGCCGAGGGCATCAAGACCGCCGAGCAGGCCAAGCGGTACGGGGGGACGGCCGGGGCCCCGTACGACCCCAACTACCACGCGGCCGGGGACACCCTGAAGAACCTGGACCTGAAGGCCTTCGACACCAACCTGGACGTCATCGCGTACGCGGTGGGCACCTACGCCCAGGACCTGCGCCCGATCGGCAAGTGACCGACGGGAAGCCGTGACCGGGGGAACGGGGGAGGGGCGGTGCTCGATGAGCACCGCCCCTCCGTCATGCCGTGATCAGGCGATCAGGCCGACCCTTACGGGAGGACCTTCTCGATCTGCACGCTGCCGGTGCCGGCGGCGGTGCCGCGGGCGTTCAGCAGCTGGACCTGGCCGAAGAACTGACGGCCCTCGGGGGCCGCGGCGGAGACCAGGACGTTCGCCGAGACGTTCGCCGAGGCGCCGGTGGCGAGGTTCACCTTGGCGGCCTCGTCGACCTGGACCGAGCCCAGGGCGGAGGAGAAGAACACGTCGCGGTAGTCGTACGTCGTGGTGCCGGACGGAACGGCGTAACCGGTGACGATGATCGTGTAGGTACCGGCGGCCGGGTTGGCCAGGCTCACCGACTCCTCGGAGTCACCGTCGGCGGAGGAGCCGACCTTGACGCCGCCCAGCTGGACTTCGAGGTCCAGGTCGGCGGCCGCGTCGGAGACGTTGCCGATGGCGATGTCCAGACGGGAGACGCCCTCACCGATGGTGACGGTCGAGGTCTGGGTCTCGCCGGCCTTGATGGTCGGCTTGGCGACCTTCGCGGAACCGAGCGGGCCGCCCTTGAGGTTGCCGCCGGTGATGGCCGCGGCCTCGTTCTTGATGGTCCACTGGACCGGGGCCGGGGTGCCCTGCTTGACCTCGGGGAGGACCTTGACCGCCGGGTCGAAGCCCGCGCCCAGGACGCTGACGTCCAGCTTGAACGGGTTGTCGAGCAGCGGCGACGTACGGCGCGCCTCGACCTCGATCTCCCAGACGCCGGGCGTCGGGGCCGCGTACGAACGCACGTCGGGACGGCACTTGTTGGCCGGGTTGTCGTAGTTCGGGTAGCACTGGGTGGTCGCGCTGTCCTCGACGCCCACACCGTACGGGTGGATCGAGATGAAGCGCGTCTGGCTGCCCGCCGCGAGACCGCCGAGGGCGACCTCGAGGGTCTTCGCGCCCTGCGGCACGGTGACGAAGTACGACTTGGTGCTGTTGCGCTGCACCGAAGAGGTGTCCGAGAGGCCGAAGGACGGCTTCGCCAGCGGGGTCGCCGCGACGACGGTCGTCATGATCTGCTTGTCGATGCCCTCGGTGGTCTCGTCGTCCAGCTGCAGGATGCCGCTGTGCGCGCCGGCCGTCTTCGGGTTGGCCTCGACCTTGATGGTGACGGGCTTGTTCAGCGGCAGGGTGACGTAGTCGTAGCCGCCGACCACCTTGAAGGTGCCGTCGTTGTTGCGCCAGCTCAGGTTGTGGCGGGTGCCGTACTTGACGCCGGTGGTGCGGGTGACGACGACGTCGTAGACCTTCTTCTGGCCGACCTTGATGCCGCCCTCGCGGTCATAGAGGCCGGTGCCGAAGCCCGGGGTCTTCAGGAGCTGGTCGATCGCGGTGTCGACCGGAGCCTTGACGGTGAAGTCGTTGGCCTTCGGGCCGCGCTGGATGGACTCCCACGCCTCGCCGATGTTGATCAGACCGGCACCCTGGTCGATCGCGGAGGCTCCGTCGATCTTCTTGGCGGTGCTGGAGAGCGCGATGCGCAGGCTCGCCGGGGTCAGCGCGATGTTCTGCTGCTTGGCGGCCGAGATCAGCAGGGCGCTGGCGCCCGTCGCCTGCGGCGAGGACATCGAGGTGCCCTGGAGCATCGAGTAACCGGCCGGCAGGGTGTAGCCGGCCTCCTTCACCGGGGAGCCGGGCAGCCACGTCTGGGTGGTGTTGATGGCCGCACCCGGGGCGGTGATGGTCGGCGTCAGGCCGCCGTCCTCACGCGGACCGCGCGAGGAGAACGGGAAGAGCGCGTACTTCTTGGTCACGCCGGAGCCGTAGTTGGCGGCCCAGGTCTCCTTGGAGACCGCGGCACCCACGCTGACGACCTTGTCGGCGAGGCCGGGGTCACCGATGGTGTTGACGCCCGGGCCCTCGTTGCCCGCCGAGATGACGAGCTGGACGCCGTAGGTGTCGATCAGGCGGCCGTACAGCTCCGAACGCGCGTTGTTGCCGTCGTTCAGCGCCGGGAGACCACCGATGGACATGTTGACGATGTCCACGTGGCGGTTGACGACGAGGTCGATCATGCCCTCGGTCAGCGCGATGTTGGTGCAGCCGCCGGACCAGGAGCAGGCGCGCGAGGAGACGAGCTTCGCGCCGGGGGCCTCACCGTTCATCTTGCCGCCGAACAGGCTGTTCGCCGCGGTGATGCCCGCGACGTGGGTGCCGTGCTCGGACTCGATGATGCCGATGTTGACGAAGTCGGCCTTCTTGCCGACCCAGTCCCCGCCGTACGGGTCCATCGGGACGTCCTTGCGGATCTCGATGGTGAACGGGATCCGCTCCACCACGTCGGTCGCCGGGTTGTCCGTGCCGAAGTAGCCGACCTGGTAGCCGTCCTTGTACGGCTTCATCGGCTCGTTGTTGGTGAAGTCGCCGTCCTGGTCGGTGTCGACGCGGACGGTGCCGGCCACCGGGTCGTACAGCATGCCGAACTTGTCGGTGGTGTCGCCGTCGCGGTTGACGTCACCCTTCTCGTCACCGGAAGCGGTGATCGACTCGCTGAAACGGCTCCACTGGAAGGAACCCTCGGGGGCCTTCCAGCTCTGGCCGCCCGCGGTGAAGGTGCCGCCGGTGGCGGTGACCGGGGTGATCTGCGGACGCCAGGTCGCGTCGTTGTCCGCGATCGGGTCGGTCGCCGTCACCCAGTCGACGATCTTGCGCTCGCCGGTGGTGGTCTTCTGGAGCGCCGGGTGGCCGAGGTCGACGCCGGAGTCCAGGATGCCGATGGTCACGCCGCGGCCGTCGGCCTGCGGGTTCTGCTGCACGAAGTCGACCGCGCCCGTCTCGAAGGACGGGTTGTACGGGTTCTTCGCGGGGGTGTCCTTGCCGGGCCCCGGGTAGGTCTCGGCGGCCGTCTTCTTCGCGGCCGCGTTCTCCTGCTTGGCATCGGGACGCGGGTCCGGCAGCTCGATCTCGTGCCGCAGGTCGATGCCGTGCACGGTCGAGAGCTTCGCGGCGGCCTTGAGGGCCGCGTCCGCCTTGTCGGTCGGCAGGGTGGCGCGCACGTAGCCGAGCTTGTCGTACGTCTGGCCCACGGAGGCGCCCTGTACGGCGTCCAGCTGCTGGGCCACCTGCTTGGTCTCGCCGGGCGCGGTCGCCACCATCACGGTGACGGTCTTCTCGCCCTTGGCCTGAGCCTGCTGCAGCAGCTCGGCGTCCGCGGAACCGAGCTTCTGGTCTGCGGACTTGACCGCGGCGGTAGCGGCCGGGTCGACGGTGCCACCCGCAGCGAACACGGGCACTGCACCGGTGGCCGCGAGGGCGGCCACCAGGCCCGCGGCGGCCGCGACGCGTGCGACGCGTCGCGTGCCGGATATGGAGCCGGGGGATTCGAGGGTCATCAGCATCCCTGGATAAGTGAAAGAAACGGTCCGGATTTCGGTGCCGGATGACCGGTCAGCTTGGCGCAAGTGACAGCTGTTTGGGGAGGGTTGTCATTGACCGTGACCTGTCATGGCGGATATTCGCCACCGTGGGGTATGCGCCATCGAGTGCATAGCCGGGCAAGAGGGGGTGAATGGAGGGTGCCGAAGAGGCGATTTGTAGACTCGCTGACTGGATGTCAGCGCACTGCGGCCATGTCGCCGCGCCGCGGGTGTGACAGTTTTCGCGCTTCTAGCGCTCGCGCGTGCGCGCGTAATGACGAGAAGCCTTCGCCCGGTTGCCGCAGGCGGTCATCGAGCACCAGCGCCGGGTGCCGTTGCGCGAGACGTCGAAGAAGCGCAGCACGCAGGTCTCCGAGGCGCAGGTACGGATCCGGTCGGGCCCGGAGGCCAGCAGGTCGAGGTAGCCGCGGGCGGCCGTCCAGGCCGGCCCCCAGGCCGGGTCGGCGAATTCGGCCCGCTCGCCGGGACCCTCGGCGGTCAGTGTCGCCCGGATCCGCCCGTGTTCGAGCACCGCGTCGACCAGGGCGCGCGCCCCCTCGTCGGCCGGGTCGGAGAGGGCGCGGGCCAGTGCCTCGCGCGCGGTCAGCAGGTGGATCAGGGTCGGCGCGTCCGCCCGGAACCGGTCGTCGAGCCCGACGGACCGCAGCCAGACGGCCACGCCCTCCACCCGGGTCAGTCCGGCCGCCCCGGCCCCGGCGAAGAGGTCGGTGAGCACCCCGTCCTGCATCCAGCGGGTGTTCAGCAGGTCCAGGGCGATCGGTTCCCCGGTCAGCGGCCGCGGGTCCGTCGTCGTCATGCCTGCTCCAGGGGGACTTTCGAATGCCGGGCTCACGAGCTAACCCCTCAAGAGTACGTGACCGGTTGACTCCTCGATCTCTAACCTTTAACTTTGATTTAGAAGGTTAGCCACTGGAAAGGGTCAGCACATGACGACGGTCAGCAGCACGCTCGGCACGCTCAGCACCGGCCACATCGGCCTCAACGTCACCGATCTGGGCCGCTCGCTCGGCTTCTACCGGGACGTGCTCGGCTTCGAACCGCTCGGCGAGGGCAAGGAAGCGGACCGCCGCTACGCCTTCCTCGGCCAGGACGGCGCCCTCGTCCTCACGCTGTGGGAGCAGGCGACGGGCCCCTTCGCCCCGGCCGCCGCCGGGCTGCACCACCTGGCCCTGTCGGCGGGGACGATCGAGGACGTACGGGCGTACGAGGAGCGGCTGCGCGCGCTCGGCGTCGAGTTCGCCTACGAAGGGGTCGTCGCCCACCGGGAGGGCGGGGCCTCCGGCGGGATCTTCTTCCACGACCCCGACGGCACCCGGCTGGAGATCTCCGTCCCGACCGGTGCGGAGGGCGCTCCGGCGCCCACCACTGGTGCTCCGACCTGCGGTTTCTTCTAGAGGGAGGTGGCGAGGTGACGTACCGCCGAGGTTCTCTGGCCGTGCAGCGGCGCGTCGGCGTCCGGGAGGCCGCCGAGCATGTCGGGCGCTCCGTCGGCAGCGGCATCCGCGACATCGCGGCCGCGTTCCTGGCCCAGCAGCCCTTCCTGGTGGTCGGCGCGGCCGACGAGGGGGGCCGGCTGTGGGCCTCGCAGCTCACCGGGCCGCCCGGCTTCGTACGGGCCACCGGGGCCCACCGGATCACGGTGAGCGGCGGGGTGCCCGAGGGGGATCCGCTCGCCGGGGTGCTCGCGGCCCCGGGGACCGCCGTGGGCACCATCGCGCTGGACCCGCGGACGCGGCGCCGGATGCGGCTGAACGGGGTCGTGGACGCGGGAGGGGGTGGGGGGAGCGCGGCGGGCGCGTCGGGCGCGGCGGGCCGGTTCAGCGTCGAGGCCGAGCAGGTGTTCTCCAACTGCCCCAAGTACCTCCAGAAGCGGCAGCCGCTGGCGCTGGAGCCGGAGGGCGCCGGTGTCGTGCGGCGCGGGGGATCGCTCACCCCCGGGCAGGAGGGGTACGTCCGGGCCGCCGACACCTTCTTCATCGCCACCACCGCCGACGGCGGGGTCGAGGCCAGTCACCGGGGCGGCTTCCCGGGTTTCGTCGAGGTGCGCTCGCCGTACGAGCTGTCCTGGCCGGACTATCCGGGCAACGCGATGTTCCTGACCCTGGGCAACCTCGCCACCGACCCGCGGGCCGGGCTGCTCTTCCCGCACTGGGAGAGCGGCGCGCTCCTCCAGCTCAGCGGGCGGGCCCAGACCGAGTACGCGGCCGACGGGAGCCGGACCGTCCGGTTCACCGTGGAGGCGGTCATCGAGAGCCGTCACCCGGGCCGGCTGCGGTGGAGCGGGCCGGAGTACTCCCCGGCCAACCCTCCGGTCGCCGCCGCGCCGGGCGGGGATCACCGGGGGAGCACGACGAGGTAGGCGGCGGGCTCGCGGTCGCCGGACGCCGTCAGGGCGGTCCGGACGACCGCCGCCTGCTGCTCGGCGTAGTCCCGCAGCTTGCGCGGGGTGATGTGCAGGACGGTCACCCCGAGCCGCTCCAGGGCGTCCCGCTTGCGCGCGCACTCCGACCACTGCTCGTCCTCGCCCTGGCGCGGGGCCCGGGTGTCCAGCTCCACCGCGACCGCCTGGTCGGGCCAGTAGGCGTCGACCCCGCCCAGGTGCGGGCCGCCGGGGACCCTCAGGTCCACGTTCCACACCGGCTCGGGCAGGCCGTGCAGGCGCACGAGGTCGTACAGCCGGTCCTCGGCGATGGCCCGGCCCTCGGCCAGCAGCGACTCCACGGCGTCCACGACGTGCGGGCGGTTCAGCAGCCGGGCCACCGTCAGCTCCCGCACCAGCGCGGCCGGTTCGCAGTGGCCGGCGCGCACGGCCTCACTCAGCAGGCGCCGTACGGTCTGGGCGTCCGAGAGCTGCGCGACGGCGTCGGCCACCGCGCGGGCCACCGGCGCCACCGGGAGCCCGGTGACCTCCTGGGAGCGGGGCGGGGTGTGCGCGCGGACCACGCGGACGCAGCCGGTGGAGCGGAGCCTGCGGGTGCCGGGGACCAGGACGTCGATCTGGGGCAGTGCGAGGAGGGTGGGTGCGGAGGTGAACCGGTACAGGGCCAGCGCGGCCAGGCCCGTGATCATGGCCTCGCCGCCGCGGCGGGCCGCGTACAGCAGCGCCGCGTGCAGTCGCTCCTCGCTGGTCGCGGGCCCCGAGTGGAGCAGGAACACCCCGGGCAGGATCTGCTGCCAGGGCTTGCCGGCGGCGTCGGAGGCGGTGACGCCGTGCTCGCGGAGCTGGGCGAGGGTCAGGACGCGGGGGCGGGTGCCGGTGAGGTGGCGGAGGGGGAGGGGCGTGTTGTGGTTCATGAGCCGGGGATTCCGCATCCTGGGCCCGCGCTAACCGCTGTTACACGCCTGTCGACAAACCGGGACAAGCCCGGGCTAAAGTACGAGCGTTCGACTGTCGATAGAGCCCCCGCCCAGCGGAGCTCGGCGCCCGCGTCTTGAGCCGGTCCGGCCAACTCCAGCCGACCCGGTGTCCGAGGGCGTCCTGAGCGGAGCCCGGGGCGGGTGTTGCCTCCGGTGGCGCCTCAAACGCCGGCGAGGCTGGATGTGCCGCTGCGCGGCGGCCCCGGGCACGATTCCAGCCCGCCCGGCGTTTGAGGGCGTCTTGAGGGGGGCGCGGGGCGGGTGTTGCCTCCGGTGGCGCCTCAAACGCCGGCGAGGCTGGATGTGCCGCTGCGACGCAGCGGGTTCAGCCTCGCCGGGGTTTGAGGCGTGCTGGCCGGGTCAGGAGGAGGTGGCGTCGCAGGATTGGCCTCGGAGGGCTCGGGCCAGGTCGTCGCGGGACTCCAGGACCAGCCGCCGCAGCGCCGGCGCCGCGTCCGCGCGAGCGGACAGCCACGCGTCGGCGGCCGCCAGCGTCGCGTCGGAGTCCTGCAGCGAGGGGAACAGCCCCCGCACCACGTCCATCCCGATCTGGATCGACCGCTCGCTCCACACCCGCTCGATCGCCTCGAAGTACCGCGAAACGTACGGCGCGAGCAACTCCCGCTGCGAAGACTGCTGCATCCCCGAGATCGTCGCCTCCACCAGCGCGTTCGACAGCGCGTCCGACTCCACGACCACGGCCCACGCCTGCGCCTTGACGGCCTCCGACGGCCGCGCCGCCAGGCACCGCACCGAGTGCCGCCTGCCCGACGCCGTGTCGTCCCGGGCCAGTTCGGCGGCCAGGACGCCCTCGTCCACCGCGCCGTGCGCGCTCAGCGGCAGCAGGAAGTCCCAGCGCAGCTCCTGGTCCACCTCCAGGCCGTCGATCCGGGCGGACCCGTCCAGCAGCCCCATCAGCAGCTGGAAGTCGCCCTCGGTGGTCGCGCCCGCCGCGAAGAAGCGGGCCCAGGTCAGCTGGTGCTCGGACCCCGGCTCGGCCAGCCGCAGCTCCCGCAGCGCGCAGGCCGCCAGTACCCGGCCGCCCTCCTCGCGCCACTCCGGGGCGCCGTAGTGCGTGACCGCGCTCTGCGCCTGCGCGTGCAGCATCTGGAGCACGCCGACGTCCGTCTCGCGGCCCGCGTGGGCCACCACCAGCGCGAGGAAGTCCCGCGCGGGCATCAGCGCGTCGCGCGTCAGGTTCCACAGCGCCGACCAGCACATCGCCCGCGCCAGCGGGTCCTTCAGCTCACCGAGGTGCGTGCGCAGCGTGGCCAGCGACCCCTCGTCGAAGCGGATCTTGCAGTACGTGAGGTCGTCGTCGTTGACCAGGACCAGATCGGGCCGCTCGCCCCCCGCCAGCTCCGGGACGACCGTGCGCGCGCCCGCGACATCGGCCTCGGTGCGCGCGTAGCGGACCAGTGCGCCGGCCTCCAGCCGGTACAGGCCGACCGCCACCCGGTGCGGCCGCAGCTCGTCGCCCTCCTGGAGCACGGCGAGCTCGGTGATCCGCCCGGCCGCGTCGTAGGTCACCAGCGGGGTCAGCGCGTTCACGCCGGCCGTCTGGAGCCAGGCCCGCGACCACTCGGCCATGTCCCGGCCGGAGACCTCGGCCAGGACCGAGAGCAGGTCGTCGAGCGTGGTGTTCCCGTACGCGTTCGCCTTGAAGTAGCGGCGTGCGCCCTCCAGGAACGCATCCCGCCCGACGTAGGCGACGAGCTGCTTGAGCACCGCCGCGCCCTTGGCGTAGGTGATGCCGTCGAAGTTGAGCTTCGCGTCCTCCAGGTCACGGATGTCGGCCGTGATGGGGTGCGTGGAGGGCAGCTGGTCGGCGCGGTAGGCCCAGGCCTTGCGGTTGTTGGCGAAGGTGACCCAGCCGTTGTCGAAGCGGGTCGCCTCGACCATCGAGAAGGTGCCCATGAAGTCCGCGAAGGACTCCTTCAGCCACAGGTCGTCCCACCACTTCATGGTGACCAGGTCGCCGAACCACATGTGCGCCATCTCGTGCAGGATGACGTTCGCGCGCCGCTCGTAGGAGGCCTTGGTGACCTTGCCGCGGAAGATGTACTCCTCGCGGAAGGTCACCATCCCCGGGTTCTCCATGGCGCCCAGGTTGTACTCCGGCACGAAGGCCTGGTCGTACTTGCCGAACGGGTACGGGTAGTCGAAGTGCTCGTGGAAGAAGTCGAAACCCTGCTTGGTGACGAGGAAGACGTCGTCCGCGTCGAAGTGCTTGGCCAGTCCCTTGCGGCACATCGCGCCGAGCGGGATCGTCAGGTCGCCGCGGGTGTAGGTGTCCGTGACGTAGTGGTAGGGGCCCGCGACCACGCAGGTGATGTACGTCGAGATCGGCGCGGTCTCCGCGAAGCGGCGGGTGTCTCCCTCGCGGGACTCCTCGACGCCGTTGCTCCACACCTGCCAGCCCTCGGGCGCCGTCACCTCGAAGCGGTACGGGGCCTTCAGGTCGGGCTGTTCGAAGTTCGCGTACACCCGCCGGGCGTCGGCCGGCTCGTACTGGGTGTAGAGGTAGACCTCGCCGTCCTCCGGGTCGACGAAGCGGTGCATGCCCTCGCCGGTCCGGCTGTACGCGCAGTTCGCGTCCACGACCAGGATGTTCTCGGCGGCCAGGTCCGCCAGCGCGATCCGCGAGCCGTCGAACACGGCGGCCGGGTCGAGCGCGGCGCCGTTGAGCGTGACCGCGTTCACCGAGGGGGCGATCAGGTCCGCGAAGGTGGCGGCGCCCGGGACGGCGGAGCGGAAGCGGATCGTCGTCACCGAGCGGAAGGTCCGTGGCCCCTCGTCCGGTTCGTTCTCGTCCACGGCGGACCGCAGGTCGAGGACCACCTCGTACCCCTGGACGGACAGCAGCTCGGCCCGCTCGCGGGCCTCGTCGCGGGACAGGTTTTCACCGGACACCGGCACTCCTTCGTGCGTGTTCACGTTTTCGGTTCGAATCCTCCCACGGGGAATGCGGGGGGCCACCGGGCGGTTGGCGACCGTGTGCGCGCCCCCGGTGCGCCCCCATGTGTCCCGAGTCCCGTTGCCGCGAGGAGAGTCATGCCCGACACCCAGGTGCCCGAGAAGACCCCGGTCGATTTCTGGTTCGACCCGCTGTGCCCCTGGGCCTGGATGACCTCCCGCTGGATGCTGGAGGTCGAGAAGGTCCGCGACATCGAGGTGCGCTGGCACGTCATGAGCCTCGCGGTGCTGAACGAGAACAAGCTCGAGGAGCTGCCCGAGCGCTACCGCGACCTGCTCGGCCCCAAGGGCCTGGAGCCGGTCCGCGTCGTCGTCGCGGCGCAGCAGAAGCACGGCAGCGAGGTCACCGGCAAGCTGTACACGGCGCTGGGCACCCGCTTCCACAACCAGGCCGAGGGCGCGGGCCGCGAGACCATCGCCGCCGCCCTCGCCGACGTCGGCCTCCCCGCCGAGCTGATCGAGTACGCCGACTCCGACGAGTTCGACGAGATCCTGCGCGCCTCGCACAACAACGGCATAGACCGGGTCGGCCAGGAGGTCGGCACCCCGGTCATCTCGGTGCCCGGCGCCGACGGCGAGGACGTGGCCTTCTTCGGCCCGGTCGTCACCCCGGCCCCGCGCGGCGAGGCCGCGGCCCGGCTGTGGGACGGCACCCTGCTGGTGGCCTCCACGCCCGGCTTCTTCGAGATCAAGCGGACCCGTACGGTCGGCCCGAACTTCGCATAAGGAGTTCGCGCAACGAGCCGGAGGGCCCCCGCGAGTCACGTCCTCGTGGGGGCCCTCCGGTGGAACGCCCGCAGGTGAAGGCTGAGAAGACGATCACGAGGCGGGCGGCTCAGTGGCCGATCAGCCCTTGGCGGGGATCAGCAGCGGCGTGTTGGCCTTGGCGTCGGCGTGGCGCGCGGCCACGTCCTGCCAGTTGACGACCTTCCACATTGCCTCGATGAAGTCCACCTTCTGGTTCTTGTACTGCAGGTAGAAGGCGTGCTCCCAGGCGTCGAAGACCAGGATCGGCACCGAGCCCTGGCCCACGTTGCCCTGGTGGTCGTAGACCTGCTCGACGATCAGACGGCCGCTGACGGGCTCGTACGCGAGCACGCCCCAGCCGGAGCCCTGCGTGGCCGAGGCCGCGAAGGTCAGCTGCTTGCGGAACTTCTCGAACGAACCGAAGGACTCGGTGATGGCGTCCGCGAGCTCGCCCAGGCCGTCCTTCTCGTCCGGGACGCCGCCGCCCTCGTCCGTCTTCGGGTTCGCCATGTTGTGCCAGTAGATGCTGTGCAGGATGTGGCCGGAGAGGTGGAACGCGAGGTTCTTCTCCAGCCCGTTCAGCGCGCCCCAGTTCTCCTTGTCGCGCGCCTCCGCCAGCTGCTCCAGCGTGGTGTTGGCGCCCGCGACGTACGCGGCGTGGTGCTTGTCGTGGTGCAGCTCGATGATCTGCGGGTTGATCACCGGCTCGAGCGCCGCGTAGTCGTAGGGCAGCTCGGGAAGCGTGTAGATGGCCATGCGGGTATCCGGTCCCCTCAGCGTTCTTATTGCAACACTTGCGCAACTGCACGCTAGCAGCATCTATTTCCGTGGCCGGCCAAGGGTCGCCTCGCCGTGTCCGGGACCGGGACGCGCCGGAGGCCGGGCCCCCGTGTGTACGGGGACCCGGCCTCCGGGCGGTGTGTGAGGGTGCGTCACCCCGCCGCGCGCGCCGCCGCACGCTGGCGGACGTACCCGGTGACCGCGAGGGCGACCGCCAGGCCGCCGGTGAAGAGCACCTGGACGCGGGTGTCCCCGTCCATGGCCATCAGCACCAGGACCCCGGCCACCCCGGCCAGGGCCACCCAGGTCAGGTACGGGAAGCCCCACATCCGGACGACGAGCTTCCGCGGTTCCTCGCGCTCCATCCGGCGGCGCAGCGCGAACTGGGAGACGGCGATGAAGCCCCAGACCACGAGGATCACTCCGCCGACCATGTTCAGCAGCCAGGCGAACAGGGTCTCCGGGTACCAGTAGGACAGCAGCACGGTGACGAAGCCGAAGCCGGAGGAGGCGAGGACCGCGCGGCGCGGCACCCGTCGGGTCAGCTTGCCCAGCGCCTTGGGGCCCTGGCCGCGCGCGACCAGGGAGTAGGCCATGCGCGAGGAGCCGTAGATGTTGGCGTTCATCGCGGACAGCAGCGCGATCAGGATGACCACGTTCATGATCTGGCCCGCGCCGGGGATGCCCAGGTGGTTCAGCGTGGCGGCGTACGGCCCCTGCTCGCTGACGGCCGGGTCGTTCCACGGCAGCAGGGTGACGATGACCAGCATCGAGCCGACGTAGACGATCGCGATCCGCCACATGGTGGTCCTGACCGCCTTGGCGACGCCCCGGACCGGGTCCTCGGACTCGGCGGCGGCGATGGTCACCGTCTCCAGGCCGCCGTAGGCGACGACCGAGGCCAGCAGGCCGACGAGCAGCCCGTCCACGCCGTTGGGCAGGAAGCCGCCGTCGTGCAGCAGGTTCGCCGCGCCGGGGGAGGAGGTGCCGGGCAGCACGCCGAGGACGGCCAGCACGCCAAGGCCCAGGAACAGCGCGATGGCGCCGATCTTGAGCGCGGAGAACCAGAACTCGAACTCGCCGAAATTCGCCACGGCGCCCAGGTTGGAGCCGCAGAACACCGCCATGAAGATCAGCACCCACATCCACGAGGGGGTGCCCGGCAGCCAGCCCGTCACGATGTGCGCCGCGCCGATGGCCTCGATGGCCACCCCGACGCACAGCAGGATCCAGAACATCCAGCCCGCGGTGAAACCGGCCCACGGGCCGATCGCGCGCTCGGCGTGCACCGAGAAGGAGCCGGAGGCGGGGTTGGCCGCGGACATCTCGCCGAGCATCCGCATCACGAACATCACGAGCAGGCCGGACACCGCGTAGGCGAGCACGATCGAGGGTCCGGCGGCGGCGATGCCCGCGCCGGAGCCCACGAAGAGACCGGCTCCGATGACTCCGCCGAGGGCGATCATCGAGAGGTGGCGCTGCTTGAGGCCGTTGCCGAGGGGGGAGGACCCGGTGTCGCCCGCGGGCTCCTGGTCCTGCCGCCGGCGCGGCCGCTGCTGCTCCTGCTGCTCCTGCTGCTCGGAAGGTGTGGCGGTGTGCTGGCTCATGGGGTGTGCCTGTCCGGTGTGCGGGTGGACGGGGTGAGGTGTGCCAGTTTGCCTACCGTCCGTTTATCGGACGTTCCCCGTCCAGTATGCGGACGACTTCTTCACGCGAAGTGATCATCCGCCCGCAGGGGCGGACCGCAGCTCCCGGACCCACGCCACCAGCAGCACCACGACCGCCGCACCGCCCGACCACAGCAACTGCGGGCGCGCCGAGTCGTCGAAGAGCATCAGCACCAGCACCGCCGCCATCCCGGCCAGCGCCACCCAGGTCAGGTACGGGAAGCACCACATCCGCAGCGTCAGCTTCTCGGGCATCTCGCGCTCGATCCGGGGCCGCAGCCGCAGCTGCGAGACGGCGATCAGCGCCCACACGAACAGCAGCACCGCGCCGACCGCGTTGAGCATGTAGAGGAAGACCGTGTCGGGCCACAGCAGGTTCAGCAGCACCGAGACGAAGCCGAAGGCCACCGACGCGAACACCGCGCGGCGCGGCACCCCGCCACCGGACACCGCGAGCAGCGACTTCGGCGCCTCGCCGCGCTCGGCCAGCGAGAACACCATGCGGGAGGAGCCGTACAGGTTGGCGTTCAGCGCCGACAGCAGCGCCACGAACACCACGATGTTCATGATCTGCCCGGCCCCGGGGATGCCGATCGAGTCGAGGACGGCCACGTACGGGCTCTCGCCCGCCTTCATCGACCTCCACGGCAGCAGGGTCACGATGACCAGCATCGAGCCCACGTAGAAGAAGAGGATGCGCCACACCGCGCTGCGCACCGCGCGCGCCACCGAGCGGGCCGGGTCGTCGGACTCGGCCGCGGCGATGGTGACGACCTCCAGGCCGCCGAAGGCGAAGACGACGGCGAGCATGCCCGCGACCACCCCGCTGAAGCCGTTGGGCGCGAAGCCGCCCTGGCCGGTCAGATTGGCCAGGCCCACCGGATCGGTGTCCGGCAGCACGCCGAAGACCGCCAGGGTCGACAGCACCAGGAACAGCACGATCGCGCCGACCTTGAGCGCGGCGAACCAGAACTCGAACTCGCCGAAGTTCCGCACGGCCGCCAGGTTGGTCACGGTGAAGACCACCATGAAGATCAGCACCCAGGCCCACTGCGCGATCCCCGGCACCCAGCCGTTCGCGATCTTCGCCGCGGCGGTCGCCTCCACCGCCAGGACCACGACCAGCAGGAACCAGTACAGCCAGCCCACGGAGAAGCCGGCCCAGCGGCCCAGCGCCCGCTCGGCGTGCACCGAGAACGAACCCGAGGCGGGCATGGCGGCCGACATCTCGCCGAGCATCCGCATGACCAGCATCGCGAGGGCGCCCGCGAGCAGGTACGAGACGACGATCGCGGGACCCGCGATGGTGATGCCCGCGCCCGAACCGACGAAGAGCCCGGCGCCGATCACGCCGCCGAGGCCCAGCATGGTCAGGTGGCGCTGCTTGAGCCCGTGGCCGAGAGGTTCCGGCTCCTGAGCGAGATCCGGCAGGGGTGCTTGTGACATCCCCACAGTGTCCCCGAGCCGGGCGGGGCGAGGCAAAACGGCTGACTTCTGGCCAAATTCCTTGGTGATCCAGGTCACTTCACCCCGTGGAGGGGTGTTCCGGAGTCCGATCTTTGTGGATTCCCCACCAAGCGGGGGATCACGGCTTTGTCCCCGCGCGACGCCGGACGGCCCGGGGTCCCGGGGCTAACGTCACCTTGTCCCGCCGTTCCCGCAGTACCCGACCCCTCCGGAGTCCCGATGAGCACCGCTTCCGTCACGACCGCCGCCTTCCGGCCCGGTGCCGTCCTCGCCGACCTGCTCCCCGCGAGCCGGGTGCGCGACCTCGCGCTCGTCGTCGGCGGAGCCGCGCTGACCGGCCTCGCCGCGCAGATCGCCGTACCGGTCCCCGGCTCGCCCGTCCCGGTCACCGGGCAGACCTTCGCGGCGCTGCTCGTCGGCACCGCCTTCGGCGCCCGCCGCGGCTTCCTCTCGCTCGCGCTCTACGCCCTGGTCGGCATGGCCGGGATGCCCTGGTTCGCGAACGGCACCTCGGGGGCGGGCGGCGCCTCCTTCGGCTACGTGCTGGGCATGCTGCTCGCCGCGACCGTCGTCGGAGCCCTCGCGCGCCGCGGCGCCGACCGCTCGGTGCCCCGCACCGCCCTGACGATGGTGGCGGGCTCCGCGGTGATCTACGCGGTGGGCGTGCCGTACCTGGCCCTGTCCACCGGGATGTCCCTCGGCGCGGCCGTCGCCGCCGGCCTGACCCCGTTCCTGATCGGTGACGCGCTCAAGGCGGCCCTCGCGATGGGGCTGCTCCCGGCGGCCTGGAAGCTGGCCGGCCGCGGCTGACCGCCGCGCGAGGCACGGCTGACCCGCACGCGACGCACGGCGGCCCCGGACCACTGGGTGGTCCGGGGCCGCCGTGCGTATCGGTCGTGCGTGCCGGTCGTGCGTGTCGGTACGGTCAGACGCTCGCGGCGTCCTCGAGGACGGTGTCGCCCTCACCCTCGCCCGCGCCGGTGAGCGCGTTCTTGCGCGCGTCCCTGCGGCGGACGACGTCGAGCGCCGTGCCGATGGCCAGGACCACGCCCGCGACCAGCAGCGAGAGCAGGACCACCTCGCGGTTGTCGTCGTCGAAGAGCATGTAGACGAGGACGAAGCTGATCATCGCGGCGGTCAGCCAGGTCAGGTACGGGAAGAACCACATCTTCACCGTCAGCTTCTCCGGCGCCTCGCGGAGCAGGATCGCGCGCATCCGCAGCTGGGTGAAGCAGATCGCCAGCCAGACGAAGAGCGCGATGGCGCCGGAGGAGTTGAGGAGGAAGTTGAAGACGGTGTCCTTGAAGGCGTAGTTGAAGTAGACGGCGATGAAGCCGAAGACCACCGAGCCCAGGATCGCGGCGACCGGGACGCCGTTCTTGGAGACCTTCGCGAAGACCTTGGGGGCGTCACCGCGCTCGCCCAGCGAGAACGCCATGCGGGAAGCGGTGTACAGGCCCGAGTTCAGGCAGGACAGCACGGCCGTCAGGACGATCACGTTCATGATCTGGCCCGCGTGGGCGATGCCGATCGAGTCGAGGGCGGCGACGTACGAGCCCTTCTCGGTGATCGACTTGTCGTTCCACGGCAGCAGGGTCAGCACGATGAAGATCGAGCCGAGGTAGAAGATGCCGATCCGCCAGATCACCGAGTTGGTGGCCTTGGTGACCGCGCGGCGCGGGTCCTCGGACTCACCGGCGGCGAGGGTGACGATCTCGCTGCCCATGAAGGAGAAGACGACCATCAGGACACCGGTCAGGACCGACCCGACGCCGTTGGGCATGAACCCGCCGGTGTCGGTCAGGTGCGCGAAGCCCGCGCCCGGGTTGTCCGAGCCCGGCAGCACGCCGAAGACGGCCAGCATGCCGACGATCACGAAGCCGCCGATGGCGACGACCTTGATGCCCGCGAACCAGAACTCGAACTCGCCGTACGAGGCGACGGAGCCGAGGTTGGTGACGGTCAGCACGACCATCACGATCAGCGCCCAGGCCCACTGCGGGACGGCCGGGACCCAGCTTTCGAGGATGCTCGCGCCGGCCGTGGCCTCCACGGCCAGGACGACGACCCAGAAGAACCAGTACAGCCAGCCGATGGAGAAACCGGCCCAGCGGCCGAGCGCGCGGTCGGCGTAAGCGGAGAAGGAGCCGGAGTTCGGGCTGGCCGCGGCCATCTCACCGAGCATCCGCATCACGAAGACCACCATCGCGCCGACCAGCGCGTAGGAGATCAGGATGGCGGGACCGGCCTTGGCGATGCCGCCGCCGGAGCCGACGAACAGGCCGGCGCCGATGACGCCGCCAATGGCGATCATGGACAGGTGGCGGTTCTTGAGACCGGCCTTCAGACCGTCGGAGGGCTGGGCGCCACCGGGTTCACCGGTGGGGCCGCCTGACTTCTGAAGGGTCGTCGTGCTGCTCATGGACGAATCCTTAGGTTCTCGGGTTGCGAGCCCCGGCATTCAAACCCGGGATGAACGCAGGACGGAAGACCTGAATCCGGATCGTGTCCGGAGGACGAAGGGACCGGACCAAGGTCCCGACCCGTTTCACCCCGTCCCAACTGCGTCCTTTGGGTTTACTTGAGCTTTAGAAGTGACTTACGCGACATCGAACCGGCACCCCTTGCGTGCCGTCCGGGACCCCCGTGTCACACTCGTGCCCATGCGCGTCTACCTCGGCTCCGACCATGCCGGCTACGAACTCAAGAACCACCTCGTCGAGTGGCTCACGGCCCAGGGCCACGAAGTCGTCGACTGCGGTCCCCACATCTACGACGCCCAGGACGACTACCCGCCGTTCTGCCTGCGCGCCGCGGAGAAGACCGCCGCGGACCCGGACGGCCTCGGCATCGTGATCGGCGGCTCCGGCAACGGCGAGGCCATCGCCGCCAACAAGGTCAAGGGCGTCCGCGCCGCGCTGGCCTGGAGCGAGCAGACCGCCGCCCTCGGCCGCGAGCACAACAACGCCAACGTCATCTCCATCGGCGGGCGCATGCACAGCGTCGAGGAGTCGACGAAGTTCGTCGAGATCTTCCTGGCGACCCCGTACTCCGACGAGGCGCGCCACACCCGCCGGATCGAGATGCTCTCCGCCTACGAGACCACCGGCGAACTGCCGCCGATCCCGGCCCACCACCCGCAGGGCTGACACCCCCGCCCCGCACGCGACGCCGTACGACCGTGCCGCCGGGACCCCCCGGCGGCACCGTCGCGTCCGGACCCGCCGGACCCGGACCCGGACCCACCGGCCTTGGACCCACCGGACCCGAACGCACCAGGAGCAGCGCCGTGCCCGAGGGGCATACGATCCACCGCCTCGCCCAGGACCACGCCGAGCGCTTCGCCGGCCGGCCCCTGCGCGTCAGCAGCCCCCAGGGCCGCTTCGCCGAGAGCGCGGCCCTGCTGGACGGCCGGGAACTCGACACCGCCGAGGCCCACGGCAAGCACCTCTTCCTCGGCTTCGACGGCCCCGCCGGGGACTGGATCCACATCCACCTCGGCCTCTTCGGAAAGTACGGCTTCGGCCCCGTCCCCGCCCCGCCCGCCACGGACACCGTGCGCCTGCGCCTCGTCGGCCGGGAGCAGTACGCCGACCTGCGCGGACCCACCACCTGCGCGCTGATCACCGGCGCCGAGAAGCGGGCGATACACGAGCGCCTCGGCCCCGACCCGCTGCGCCCGGCCGACGACCCCGACCGGGCCTGGGCGCGGATCTCCCGCTCCCGCACCACGATCGCGGCGCTCCTCATGGACCAGAAGATCGTGGCGGGCATCGGCAACGTCTACCGCGCCGAGGTCCTCTTCCGGCACGGCATCGACCCCTACCGGCTCGGCCGGGACGTCACGCGCGCCGAGTGGGACGCGATGTGGCTCGACCTCGCCGCGCTGATGCGCGAGGGGGTCCGGCTGGGCCGCATCGACACCGTCCGCCCGGAACACACCCCCGAGGCCATGGGCCGCCCGCCGCGCGTGGACGACCACGGCGGCGAGGTCTACGTCTACCGCCGCGCGCACCTGCCCTGCCTGCTGTGCGGCGGCGAGATCCGCACCGCGGACCTCGCCGCCCGCAACCTCTTCTGGTGCCCGGGCTGTCAGCCCCGCTGAGGCCCGGCCGCCAGTGCCGCGTCAGGCAATGTTCGCCCCGTCGCGACGCCCGGTCCTTGACGGGTAAACGTTGCCTGACGCGGCACTAGAACCCGTGCGGCAGCCAGGGCGCCAGGTCCGAGGCGAAGGCCCGGTTGGCCTCCCGCAGGGCGCCCGGGCGCAGCTCCGTGATCCGGCCCGCGCCCGCGAGTGACGCCAGGGTGACCCCGCCCAGGTAGGCAGAGCCCAGCTCGCCCACCGACAGGGCCAGCTCCGCCGGATCCCCGGTCCGCACGCAGGACGCCCCCTCGGTGTCACCGGTCAGCCGCCAGCGCCCGGCGTTCCAGGGACAGAAGGCGTCCTCCACCTCGAACACCACATCGACCGGAGCCCCGTACGTCCGGGCCTCCAGGGCCGCCCCGAGCTCCACCAGGCGCACGTGCATCGAGTCCCGGGTGCGCGCCCGCGCCCGGCGCACGTCACTGACCAGGTGCAGCAGCGGATCGTCCACCGGTCGCCTGGTCGCCCGTACCGACCAGGTCAGGTCGATCCCGAAGACGTACTCCCACAGCGCCGCGTACGCCGCCGGCTCCAGCGCGTCGAGGTCCTGGACCTCCACCGCGCCGGCCGAACCGCTCGGCTCCCACTCCGGCCGCACCCGGTAGCGGGCGTACCCCACCACCTTCCCGTCCGCCTCCCGCTCCGCCAGCACGCACTTCAGCGGCGACCGGCCCGCGCGCCGCGACTCCGGATCCAGCAGCGCAAGCCGCTCCCAGCCCGGCTGCCGCGCCGTCATCCCGGGCCGCGAGGGCACCAGCTCCGCGTACACGGCCTCGCAGGCGGCCAGCGCCCGCTCCGGATCCACCAGGCGGATCCGGACGCTCTCCGTCCCCGGCGGTGGCCGGAGCCGGACCCGCGTCGTGTCGACGTCCACGGTCATCTCGTACGTCGCGGTGCCGTAGCCGAACCGCCCGTAGATCGCGGGATCCGAGGCCGTCAGCACGGCGACCGGCTCGCCACCCGACCGGATGTCGTCCAGTTGCCGGCGCATGAGGGCGGTGAGCACGCCCCGGCGCCGGTGCGTCGGCGCCACGCCCACCAAGGTCACGCCCGCCGCGGGCACCAGCGCCCCGCCGGGCACCGAGACCCGGAAGCTGTAGGCACTCGCCGCCCCGACCCAGCTCTCCCCGTCCCACACCCCCAGCGAACGCTCGGTCTCCGTCAGAAACCGTTCGAGCGCGCGCGCCTCCGCGACCTGGGGCGCACCGCCGAACGCCAGCTCCAGCAGGTCGTACCAGACATCCCACTCTTCGGGCCGCAGTACCCGTATGTCATGAGCCATGAGGCCATGCCTACCAGGGTGATCCATGCCGGTCGACCGGATTTGATCCCGAAATCATCATGCGGTCGGGGGGTACCCCTGCGCGCCCACAGCCAGGATGGATAGGGTCCCGGACAATGGGCGGAGCACGGATGGAGACCCTCACGGCACGGCTGCGGAAGACGTCGCACCGGGTCCGCACCGCCCTGCGCAAATCCGCCGTCGACTACTTCCGCGGCGACGCCTCCGACTGGCTGGCCTTCGGCGGCCTGATCCTGACCGTCCCGGCCATCACCTGGGGCACGCTCCTGCTGCCCGTCTGGTTCTCGCCGTCGGCGCTCGTCCTGCCCATCGTGGCGGGCGGCCTGCTGCTGCGCCCCGCCAGCCTGCTCGCCCTCTACGCCGCCTCCGCGACCGCGCTGATCGTCGAGGCCCTGGTCCTCGGTCCCTATACCCAGGGACCCGCGCGGGTCACCCCCGGCACCATCCTCGTCGTCGCCGCCTGCGGATTCTTCGGCCTGGTCATCGCCCAGTTCCGCAACCGCGTCGGCGTGCCCTGGAGACGCGGCGGCACCATGCTCTTCGACCTGCGCGAACGCATCCGCGTGCAGAGCAAGCTCCCCGCCCTGCCGCGCGGCTGGCACCGCGAGATGGCCCTGCGCCCCGCGGGCGGCCAGTCCTTCTCCGGCGACTTCGTGGTGGCCGCCCGGACCAACGGCGGCCGCACCCTCGAAGTCGTCCTCACCGACGTCTCCGGCAAGGGCATGGACGCGGGCTCGCGCGCCCTGCTCCTCTCCGGCGCCTTCGGCGGCCTGCTCGGCTCCCTGCCCCCGCGGGACTTCCTGCCCGCCGCCAACGGCTACCTGCTGCGCCAGGACTGGGACGAGGGCTTCGCCACCTCCATCCACCTCGTCCTCGACCTGGAGACCGGGGACTACGACCTCCTCTCGGCCGGGCACCTGCCCGCCCTCCAGCTCTCCGCGGGCACCGGCCGCTGGCAGGAGAAGAGCGGCGACGGACCGCTCCTCGGCGTCTACGACGGAGCCGAATTCGAGCCCGCGCACGGCAACCTCCGCCGCGGCGACGTCCTGATGCTCTTCACCGACGGGCTCGTCGAGACCGCCGACCGCGACATCAGCGAGGGCATCGACCGGCTCACCGGCGAGGCCGACCGCTACGTCGCCTCCGGCTGGGAGGGCGCGACCTGGCACCTGATCGAGAAGGTCGCCAAGGACGTCAACGACGACCGCGCGCTGCTGCTGATCCGCCGCTCCCTCTGACCGTCCCGAACACCGCGGGTGGGGTTTACCCCACCCCTGACCGGCCCGTTTCCACCATGGCCCGGGCCCCTGGCCCCTCCGTAGCGTCAAGGTCACGAGCAGGAACGGCGACGCGGAAGGCGGCACACCATGGGGTTCGGGCGCGGCAAGCAGCAGCGGGAGCAGCTCCGGCAGCTCCGGCAGGGCGGGCAGGGCGGGCACGGCGGGAGCGACGCGTGGACCGCGACCGGCCCCGGCTCCGGGCTCGGCCCGGGACACGGCCCGGGACACGGCCCGGGACACGGCGCCGCCGCGCCCACCGCCGCCGTCGAGCTGAGCGACGTACGCCGCTCCTACGGACGGGGCGCGGCCACCGTCCACGCCCTGCGCGGCATCGACCTCAGCCTGCCGCGCGGCAGCTTCACCGCCGTGATGGGCCCCTCCGGCTCCGGCAAGTCCACCTTCCTGCAGTGCGCCGCCGGACTGGACCACCCCAGCTCCGGCTCCGTCCGCCTCGGCGGCACCGAGATCACCGGCATGAACGAGAACCAGCTCACCGAACTGCGCCGCAGCCGACTCGGCTTCATCTTCCAGGCCTTCAACCTGCTGCCCTCGCTCACCGTCGAGCAGAACGTCCTGCTCCCGCTGCGCCTCGCCGGCGGCCGGGCGGGCGCGGGCGGCGCCGCCCGCGCCGCGGCCCTCCTCGCCCAGGTCGGCCTCGAAGGCAAGGGCCACCGCCGCCCCGGCGAACTCTCCGGCGGCCAGCAGCAGCGCGTCGCCATCGCCCGCGCCCTGGTCACCCGCCCCGACGTGGTCTTCGCCGACGAGCCCACCGGCGCCCTGGACACCACCACCGCGACCGAGGTCCTCGGCCTGCTCCGGGGCGCGGTGGACAGCCTCGGCGCGACCGTGGTCATGGTCACCCACGACCCGGCCGCCGCCGCCCACGCCGACCAGGTGCTCTTCCTCGCCGACGGCCTGATCGCCGACCGGCTGCCGCGCAGCTCCCCCCGGGCCATCGCGGCCCGGATGGCCGCGCTCACCGCCCGCCCGACCGTCCCCGCCGCCACGGCGTACGCGGGAGCGGCCGCCTGATGTTCCGCCCGTCCCGGCCCAACGGCCTCGCGCGGGCGGCGGTGCGCTTCCGCCCCGCCGCCTTCGCGGGCACCTTCCTCGCCCTGCTCATGACCGTCGCCATCGTCTCCGCCTGCGGCATCCTGCTGGAGACCGGCCTGCGCGCATCCGCCCCGCCCACCCGGTACGCCGACGCCCCCGTCGTCATCGCCGCCGACCAGCGGATCCGCATGACCGCCGGGCGCGGGGAAGACGCCGAGGAGATCTCCGTCCCGGTCCCGGACCTGGCCCGGGTGGACGCCGAACTGCTGGCGAAGCTCGCCCCGCTGGGGCGGGCCGTGCCCGACGTGGCGTTCCCCGTACGCTCCGACGCCGGCCAGGTCACGGCGTACGGCTGGGGCTCCTCGGCCTTCACCGGCACCCGGCTCGCCGCGGGCCGTGCGCCCGGCGCCGGCGAGGTCGTCCTCGGCGGCGCCACCGGCGGCCCCGAGCGGGTCACCCTCGACACCCCGGCCGGGAAGCGGGAATTCCGGGTGTCCGGACGTACGGACGCCCCCGGCGCCTGGTTCTCCGACGACCAGGCCCGCGCCCTCTCGGGCCACCCCCGGGCCCTCGACGCCATCGCCCTGCTGCCGGCGCCCGGCGCGGACGCCGCGGCCCGGGCCGCCCTGGCCGACCGGGCCCGCGCCGCCGTCGGCGACCGGGCCCGCGTCCTCACCGGGGACGCCCGCGTCCAGGACCCGGGCATCGCCCGGGCCAAGGAGGTCCTGATCGGGCTCGGCGGCTCCTTCGGCGGCATCGCGGGCATGGTCGCCGTCTTCACCGCCACCGGATCCGTCGCCCTCTCCGTCGGCCAGCGCTCCCGCGAATACGCCCTGCTGCGCGCCATCGGAGCCACCCCGCGCCAGATCCGCCGCTCCGTCGCCACCGAGGCCCTGCTCGTCGCCCCCGCCGCGGGCGCGCTGGGCTGCGTACCCGGCATCGCGCTGGCGAACTGGTGGTTCGGCGCGCTCAAGGAGAAGGGCGCCGTCCCGGACCCCGTCTCCCTCTCCGTCTCCTGGATCCCGCTCGTCTCCGCCGTCGCCATCGGGCTCGCCACCGCCCTCTTCGCGGGCTGGTCCGCCGCCCGCCGCCCGGCGAAGATCCGCCCCGGCGCCGCCCTCGCCGAAGCCGCGGTGGAACGGCTGCGCCCGGGGTGGATCCGCACCCCGCTCGGCGTCCTCGCCCTGGCGGGCGGATTCACCTGCGCGGGCCTCGCCGCCGGCGGCTCCGTGACGGCCGCGGCCACCGCCGGACCCGGCGTCGTCATGCTCTTCATGCTCGCCGTGGCCCTGCTCGGACCGCTGATCGCCCGCGCCTGCGCCACCGTCCTCGGCGCCCCGCTGCGCGCCGCCGGCCCGGCGGGCGCGCTCGCCGCCGCCAACTCCCGTACCCACGCCCGCAGGCTGGCCTCCGCCCTCACCCCCATCGTGCTGGCCGTCGCCTTCTCCTCCACCCTGGTCTTCCTGCAGACCACCGCGGACCGGGCCACCGGCCACCAGCAGGCCGCGGGTCTGCTCGCCGACCACGTCGTCATCGCCCCGGCCGGATCCGGCGGCCTCCCCTCCGACGCGGCGGCCCGCGCCGCCGCCCTGCCCGGGGTCACCGCGGCCGTCGCCCTCGGCCACACCTCCGTCCTCGTGCCCACCGGCTCCGGCTCCGGTGCCGGAGCCGAACTGCGCAGCGCCCCGGCGCAGGTCACCGGCGCCGACCTCACCCCCGTCCAGGACCTCGGCGTCCGCGCGGGCTCCCTCGCCGCGCTGCGGCCGGGCACCATCGCCGTCGACCAGGGCCTCGCCGAAGCCACCGGGGCGCGCCTGGGCGGCCGGATGGAACTGCGGCTGCCCGACGGAGTCCGGGTCACCCCCGAGATCGTCGCCGTCTACACCCGGGGCCTCGGCTTCGGGGAGGTCACCCTCCCGGCCGCCGACCTCGCCGGACACCGCACGGCGCCCGCCGCCACCGAACTGCTCGTCCGCGGCGCCTCGCCCGGCCTCGCCGGACTCGGGGGCACGGTCACCGACAAGAGCGGCTGGGCCACCGCCCAGGGCCTGGACCGGAAGCTCAACGCCTGGGCGAACAACGTCATGGCGACCGTCCTCGGCGGATTCGCCGCCCTCGCCGCCGCGAACACCCTCGCCATGACCGTCCTGGACCGGCGTCGCGAACTGACCCTGCTGCGCCTGGTCGGCTCCACCCGCCGCCAGGTGCTCCGCATGATCCGCTGGGAAGCCCTCCTGGTCGGCGGAGCGGGCCTGGTCCTCGGCTCCGCCATCGCCGCCGCCACCCTGATCCCGATGGCGAAGGCGCTCACCGGCGAGAGCCCGTACGTCCCGCCGCTGGTCTACGGCTCCTTCGCGGCCGGCGCGCTCGCCCTCACCCTGACGGCCACGGCCCTCCCGGCCCGGCACGCTCTGAGCCGCTTCACGGCGCGGCCGTAGGGCGTGGCGTCGTAGGGCGTGGCGTCGGGCTAGTCGAAACGGATGTGCCGTACGCCGACCAGCGCGCGCCGGAGCCGTCCGCGCAGCGGACCGTCCGTGTCCGGGGTCAGGGTCAGGCCCGCGCTCGCCGCGATCCGGTCGGCGACCCCGGACACCGGCAGCCGGTCCGTCCACAGGTGCTCCGCGAACTCCGGTGCGCGCAGGGCCTCCAGGGCGCCGTCGAGGCGCGAGACGGCGAAGCTCTCGCGCTTCAGCCCGCGGCCCAGGCCGCGCTCGCGCAGCCGCCGGAGCACGGTCGCGCGCTCGGCTAGCAGGGCGAAGTGCCGCAGCTCGTGGCCGCGTTCGCGCAGCCGGCCGACCGTCTCGGCGAAGTAGCGCGGATCGGTGACGGTCATCGGGACCAGCACCACCCCCGGGTGGTGCGTGGCGGCCAGGTCCAGCACCTCGAAGACGCCCCGGCGCCAGGCGGGGAGGTCCTGGAAGTCCCCGCGCAGCGCGGGCGGCAGCGTGCGGTGCAGCCCGAAGCCGATGTGCTCGGGATCGCACAGCACGCTGCCGGGCAGCCGCCGCAGCAGCTCGTGCGCGGTCTGCGTCTTCCCGCCGCCGAAGGGGCCGTTGAGCCAGATGATCACGGCGCGGTCCGCGGGGTCTGCCACGGGCCGATGGCGAGCTTCCCGGTGGTCCCGAGGTCGAGGGACTCCACGAGCCGCAGCCGGACGGGGGCGGCCCCCGGCCGCGGCACCACCTCGACGTACCAGCCCTCCACCGCGGGCCCGTCCGTGACCGTGTTCCGCCACAGCAGCGGGAAGACCGCCGGATCCCCGGGCATCAGGGTCACGGGCTGCGGGGGCCGGTCCACGTTCGGAACGCCCGTGGTGATCCCGTCCGCGCCGTGCACCACCGCCACCTGCACGGGCCGTGCCTGCGCGTCGAGCACCCGGAGCTCCGGGTAGCCGTCCAACCGGTAGGGCTCGGCGGAGCAGTTGACCAGCCGCAGGCCGCCGGCCCGCAGCCCCATCGCCGCGTCACCCGGCTCCTCGGTGATCCGCACCCCGCCCTCGGGGCACGCCCCGCCGGGGTCGGCCTCCGGCGGCGGGACATCCGTCGGACCACGGTCCGGCCGCCGCGTCGCCCCCTCCGGGCCCGGGCCCGTGGGCGTACCGCCGGGCCGGGGCACCTCCAGCACCGGCCGCCCGGTCGGCCCGGGCGCCGCCGCGGGCGGCGGAGGCGTGTCACACCCGACCAGCCCGCCCCCCAGTACCCCCACGATCCCGACCGCCAGCACCACCCCCCGTCCCCACCACTGCCACCCCGCCATGCCCCGCCCCACGTTCCCCGTCATCCCGCGACCCTACGACGCCCCTCCCCACCCCGGCCGCCGACCCACCCCCGGACCACTCCCCAGCCCGGCGCCGGGGCGCTGCCGGAACGGCACCCAGCCGTCCTCCGCCGAGGCCCCGCGGCGGCCCCCCGCATCCGGCCCGGCCAGCCCCGCTTGCGCCTCCGGCTTCGTCGGCAAATCCGGCCCCGCTCGCGCATCCGGCTTCGCCGGTGAATCCAGCCTCGCCGGCGTTTGAGGCGCCGCCGGAGGCAACACCAGCCACCGCCGGTGCTACCCCATCCAGCCCCGTGGCGGCCCTTTCCTTCGGCCCGGCCGGCCCCGCTTGCGCCTCCGGCTTCGTCGGTGAATCCAGCCTCGCCGGCGTTTGAGGCGCGGCCGGAGGCACCATCAGCCAGCGCCGGTGTCTACCCCTTCCAGCCCCGTGGCGGCCCCCGCCTCCGGCCCGGCCGGCCCCGCTTGCGCCTCCGGCTTCGCCGGTGAATCCAGCCTCGCCGGCGTTTGAGGCGCCGCCGGAGGCAACACCAGCCACCGCCGGGGCCCCCCCCCCCCCCCCCCCCCCCCCGGGGCGGAAGAGCACACGACAGAACACAAAACACAGAAAAAACCA
>NZ_JBEOXE010000068.1:0-40277 GCF_040296485.1 Streptomyces sp. NPDC002138
TTCCGCGGCGGGGACCTGCTCGACATCGACACCGACGGCGAGCGCATCTGGTGGCCGCCCCCGGAGGGCAAGCGGCACCCGCACCCGCCCCCAACCCCCCAGGCCCCCCAGGCCCCCCAGGCTCCCCGCGACCCGGCGTCAGCCGCGCGGCACGACGCTCGCCAACACCCCCGGCAGCGGATACCAGTCGGCCGAGACCACGGACGCGTGGTACCGCCCGGCGAGCAGCGCCACCCGCTCACGCGCCTGAGCCTCGGTCGGATTGACACCGTCGATGGCGGGCGCCACCCCCTGCGCATCGGTGGCGATGAGCAGATAGTGGTTCCGGTCGTACCACCCCGTGTCAACCGCCGCCGCGGTGTACGCACTCGCATCCCCGTCGAAGACCACGAACCACCCCCGCAGCCCCGCATCGGCGTACCGCACCCGCGGGTCCCCCGCCCCGGCCCCGTGCACCGCCGGGAAGGCCGCGGCCTGCCCGAGCCGCCCGCCCGCGGCAAGGGTGCGCAGGTACGTGGCGTACTCCCGGTCGGTCCACAGGGTGTCGGCGGGGTTCCCCTCCTCCACGGTGCCCGGGATCAGCTCGATCAGGAACTTCCCCGCGAGGGCGGACCGGTTCGGCCAGGCCCCCGCACGCGCGGCGCTGTCCAGGTCGGGATGGCCCGCGGCCAGGTCCCCCGGCCGGTAGAGGGCGTCACCGAGGCGCGCCGTGAGCAGCGCGTCGAGGTCGGCCGGCCCGCGCCCGAGGTTGGCCGCGAAGCCGTCCTTGAGCTCCATCTTGATGACGACCGGCCGGTGCCCGGGGTGCGCGTCGTGCCAGCTGCGCAGGTCCGCGAGGCAGCCCGCGAGGTTCTGGTTGCGGGACTTGGTGCGCAGCTGCGCGGGCGTGGTGGCGTTCTCGCAGTTGTTGTCGTTGCCGACCGGATTGCTGTGGGAGACGCGCCAGGAGCTGCCGAAGAAGTTCGTCCACACGTCGAGTTCGAGCATCGCGGCCCCGGAATCCAGGGCGTCCGCGAAGTACGGGTACTTGGCCTTCTCGTAGGCGTTGTGCACGCCGACACCGGTGGACCCGGCGAAGGGCAGATCCGCGCCCGCGGCCGCGGTCCGCGCCGGGGCGGCCCCGGCGGGGACGGTGACGAGGGCGAGGGCGGCGGCCACGACGACGGTGACGGCCGCGGCCATCCGGTTGCGGGATCTCATACGGGTGTCCCCTATCGGTCCAGCCGACGCCGGTGCGGCGGCAAGTCGGCTGGAGCGTAAGGGAGTTGGGTGAAGAACGGAAAGACCGCGGGTGGCCCCCGGGGGTAACCCGCGGTCAGGGGCGGAGGGGTCCCCCTGGTGCCGTGACCGGAAAGGTCAGCGCACGAGGGAGTCGTACGAGACGGATGTGAGCTCCTGCGAAGCGGCCCAGAGCGCTTCGGAGGACGTGTCGTCCAGGGTCCACTTCGCCCGCCGCGACGGGGCGGGCGCGCCGCGCAGGCCGAACTTCGGCCCGATGAAGGCGTCGGGGCGCACCCCGGGCGCGGTGGCCGCGTACAGGGTGGGGAGCGCGCCGGACGCGGCGGGCTGCGCGACGACCACGTTCGCGAACGCCATGATCCGCTCGGTGACCTTGCGGCCCTCCTGCTTCGCGGCGGCGGTCTGGAGGTTGGTGTCCGCGTAACCGGGGTGGGCGGACGCCGCGACGATGTCGGAGCCGGCGGTGGCGAGCCGCCGGGCCAGCTCGTGCACGAAGAGCAGATTGGCGGTCTTGGAGCGGCCGTAGGCAGTCCAACGCCGGTATTCCCGCTCGCTGTTGAGGTCGGTGAGGTCGATGTCGGCGAGGGCGTGGAAGCCGCTGGACAGGGAGACGATCCGGGCACCGGGCGTGCGCAGGAGGTGCGGCAGGAGCAGCCCGGTGAGGGCGAAGTGGCCGAGGTGGTTGACCCCGAACTGGGTCTCGAACCCGTCGGCGGTGCGCCCGTACGGCACGGCCATCACCCCCGCGTTGTTGACGAGGAGGTCGAGGGTGTCCCGCCCGCTCGCGTAGGCGGCGGCGAACCCCCTCACGGACCGGAGATCCGCGAGGTCCAGCGGCGCGAACTCGACGTCTGCGCCCGGCACTTCACCGCGCAGGAGCGCCTCGGCGGCCCGGCCGCGGGCCTCGCTGCGGCAGGCCAGCACGACCCGCGCTCCGCGCCGGGCCAGCTCACGGGCGGCGACGTAGCCGATGCCGCTGTTGGCCCCGGTCACCACGGCCGTGCGCCCGCTCTGGTCGGGAACGTTCTCCGCTGTCCACCCCGGCATGCCGACTCCCTCACCCGCGCCACCATGGTTACCAGCGGTAACCGCCTCTTCTCCCAGCCTATCCGCCCCGGTGCGCCGCGCTGCCGCAACGGCGGGCATTCGCCGTGGTCACCCCCGGTCCAGGGGGTCGGGCGCGGGCCAGTAGAGTGCGGTCCCACCCCCTTCCCCCGAGGTACCTCGCCATGAGCCCCCTGCCATCCCCCACCGCGAGCGACGGGCCGTCCGCCCCGCCCGTCGCGCCGGTCACGGTCGTCGGAATCGGCGCGGACGGCTGGGCCGGGCTCACCGGCGCCGCCCGGGACGCGCTGACCGCCGCCGAGGTGCTGATCGGCGGCCCGCGCCAGCTGGTGCTGCTGCCGGACGCCGCGTGCGCGGGCGAGCGGGTGTCCTGGCCGAGCCCGCTGCGGCCCGCCGTCCCCCTGCTGCTGGAGAAGTACGCCGGTCTGCGGATCGCGGTGCTGGCGAGCGGCGACCCCATGTTCTACGGGATCGGGCGCGCCCTGTCCGAGGAGCTGGGCCCGGCCGCGCTGCGGGTCCTGCCGCACCCCTCGTCCGTGTCCTACGCGTGCGCGCGGGCGGGCTGGCCGGTGGAGGACACCGAGGTGGTCACGGTCGTGGGCCGGCCGGTGGCCCGGCTCGCCGCCGCCCTGCACCAGGGGCGCCGGGTGCTGGTACTGAGCGCCGGCGCGGGCACCCCGGGCGAGATCGCCGCGCTGCTGCGGGAGCGGGGCTTCGGCCCGAGCCGGATGCGGGTCATGGAGCAGCTCGGATCCGCTGACGAGCGTACGTACGAGGGCACGGCGGACCGGTGGGAGCACGCCCCCGGCGACCCCCTCAACGTGGTCGCCGTCGACTGCGTCCGGGCCGCGGACGCGCGGCGCCTGGGCGCGGGCCCCGGGCTGCCCGACTCCGCCTACGAGCACGACGGCCAGCTGACCAAGCGCCACGTCCGGGCCGCGACGCTGGCCGCCCTGGCCCCCGCGCCCGGGGAGCTGCTGTGGGACATCGGCGGCGGCTCCGGCTCCATCGGCATCGAGTGGATGCGCACGCACCCGTCCTGCCGCGCGGTGACGGTGGAACGCGACCCGGAGCGGGCCGCGCGGATCACCCGTAACGCCGACGCCCTGGGCGTGCCCGCGCTGCGCGTGGTCCTCGGCGCCGCGCCGACCGCCCTCGACGGACTGCCCGCGCCCGACGCGGTGTTCATCGGCGGCGGGCTGACCGCGCCGGGGCTGCTGGACGCGGTGTGGGCGGCCCTGCCGGTCGGCGGGCGGCTGGTGGCGAACACGGTCACGCTGGAGTCGGAGGCCCTGCTCGCGCGGTGGTACCGGCGCCACGGCGGCGACCTGGTCAAACTCGCCGTCGCGCACGCGGTGGCGGTCGGCGGCTTCACGGGCTGGCGCCAGGCGATGGCGGTCACCCAGTGGTCGGTGACGAAGACGGCGGACGAACCGGCCGAAGAGCCGACGGCACAGGCACAGGCACAGGCACAGGAAGCAGAGGACCGGACATGACCGTGTACTTCATCGGAGCGGGCCCCGGGGCCGCGGATCTGATCACGGTGCGCGGCGCGCGTCGGCTCGCCGCCAGCCCGGTGTGCCTGTACGCGGGCAGCCTCGTCCCGCGTGAACTGCTGGCCGAATGCCCGGCGGACGCCCGGCTCGTCGACACCTCGCGGCTCAACCTGGACGAGATCCTGGCCGAGTTCACCGCCGCGCACGCGGCCGGGCTGGACGTGGCGCGGCTGCACTCGGGCGACCCGTCCGTGTTCAGCGCGGTGGCCGAGCAGATGCGGCGCCTGGACGCGGCGGGGATCCCGTACGAAGTCGTCCCGGGCGTACCGGCGTTCGCGGCCGCGGCGGCCGCGCTGAAGCGGGAGCTGACGGTGCCGACGGTCGGGCAGACGGTCATCCTGACCCGGATCGCCCAGCAGGCCACCCCGATGCCGGAGGGCGAGGACCTGGCGACCCTGGGCCGCAGCGGCGCGCTCCTGGTCCTGCACCTGGCCACGCGGTACGTCGACCGGGTGGTCGAGGAACTCCTGCCGCACTACGGGGCGCAGTGCCCCGTCGCGGTGGTGGCGATGGCCAGCCGCCCGGACGAACTGATCCTGCGCGGCACCCTGGCGGACATCGCGGACGCGGTGAAGTCGGCGGGCCTGGTCCGCACGGCGGTCATCATCGTGGGCCGCACCCTGGCCGCCGCCCAATTCCCCGACAGCCACCTCTACTCCCCCACCCGCGACCGCCATGCCTGCTGAGGAAACCCCCCCACCCGGGCTGCGCCCAACCCCAGCCCGCCCGGCACCCGCCACCCACCCAACTCCAGCCCGCCCGACACCCGGCGTTCAGCCAAATCCAGCCCGTCCGACACCCGGCACCCACCCAACTCCAGCCCGTCCGACACCCGGCACCCACCCAAATCCAGCCCGCCCGGCACCCGGCGCTGAGCCAAATCCAGCCCGTCCGGCGCTTGAGGACCCGCCGGAGGCACCGGCGAAGCCACTGGCGGCCCACCCCACCCCCCGCCACGTCCTGATCCTCGGCGGCACCACGGAGGCCCGCCGCCTCGCCGAGCTCCTCGCGGCCGAGCCGGAGCCGGGCCTCACCGTCACGACCTCCCTCGCGGGCCGCGTCACGAACCCCGTCCTCCCGCCCGGCGCCAGCCGAATCGGCGGCTTCGGCGGCCCCCAAGGCCTGGCCACCTGGCTGCACACCCACGCGGTGGACGCGGTCGTCGACGCCACCCACCCCTTCGCGGAACGCATGAGCTTCAACGCCGCCACCGCCTGCGCCACGGCCGGCGTCCCCCTGCTCGCCCTGCGCCGCCCCGCCTGGACCCCGGCCCCCGGCGACGACTGGCACCACGTCCCCACCCTCGCCGCGGCCGCCGCGGCCCTGCCCGCCCTGGGCAGCCGCGCGTTCCTGACCACGGGCCGTACGGACCTCGCCGCCTTCGCCCACCTCGACGGGACCTGGTTCCTGGCCCGCTCGGTCGACGCCCCCACGGCCCCCCTGCCCTGGCAGACCCATGTCCTGCTGGCCCGCGGCCCGTTCACCCTCGACGGCGAGCGCGAGCTCATCCGCGAGCACCGCATCGACGTCCTGGTGACGAAGGCCAGCGGCGGCTCGGCCACGGCCCCGAAACTGGCGGCGGCCCGCGAGGCCGGCATCCCGGTGCTCGTGGTCGACCGCCCACCGGTCCCCCGGGGCGTACCCGCGGCCGTCTCCCCCGAGGCCGCGGCGGCCTGGCTGCGCGCGCGCAGCCAGACCACCTGACCCGTACTCCCTACTGCTCCGGGTAGCGCCGCGGCGTCCAGACGATCTGCCGCCCGTCACCGCGCCGCACCACCCGGGTCTGCGACGACCCGATCAGCAGCAGCGTCCGCATGTCCACCTGCGCCGGATCCAGATCGGCCAGCCGCACGATCCGGATGGACTGCTCGGGCCCGCCCACATCGCGGGCCAGCACCACCGGGGTGTCCGCCGCCCGGTGCTCGAGCAGAAGTTCGCGGGCCTTGCCGACCTGCCATGTCCGGCTGCGCGAGCCGGGGTTGTAGAGCGCGAGGACCAGATCGGCACCGGCCGCCGCGTGCAGCCGCTCCGCGATGACCTCCCACGGCTTGAGCCGGTCGGAGAGCGAGATCGTGGCGTAGTCGTGGCCGAGCGGCGCACCCGCGGCGGCGGCCGCGGCGTTGGCCGCGGTCACCCCGGGCAGCACCCGGACCGGGATGTCCTGGTGCTCCTCCTGCGAGGCCACCTCCAGGACGGCCGTGGCCATCGCGAAGACACCCGGGTCGCCGCCCGAGACCACCGCGACGCGCTGCCCGCGCCGGGCCAGGTCCAGCGCGAATTCGGCGCGTTCGGACTCGACCTTGTTGTCGGAGCCGTGCCGGATCTGGCCCGGCCGCACGGGCACCCGGTCCAGGTACGTCGTGTACCCGACCAGCGCGTCCGCGTCGGCCAGCGCCCGCCGGGTCTCGGCGGTCAGCCACAGCGGTCCGGCCGGTCCGGTGCCCACGACCGCGACCTCGCCGACGGAGTCCGCCGACGGCGCGGGCCGGGAGCCGGGGTTGCCGATCCGGCTCGGCAGCACGGCGACGGCGAAGTACGGAACCGTCTCGGGGTCGGTGTCGGCGAGCATCCCGGTGCGTTCGCCGGCCATCGTCGCGCGCTCGACGTACCGCGCCTCGGGCAGCCGCCCGGACGCTTCCATCGCCCGCCGCACGGCGGGGAAGGTACGGCCGAGCTTCATCACCACGGCGGAGTCGGTGGCGGCCAGACGGGCCGTCAATTCGTCCTCGGGCAGGGTGCCGGGCAGGATCGTCAGCACCTCCTCGCCCTCGACGAGCGGGGTCTGCAGCCGGGCCGCGGCGGCGCTCACGGAGGTGACCCCGGGGATCACCTCGGTCGCGTACCGGTCGGCGAGCCGCTTGTGCATGTGCATGTACGAGCCGTAGAAGAGCGGGTCGCCCTCGGCGAGCACGGCCACGGTCCGGCCCGCGTCGAGGTGCGCGGCGAGCCGGGCGGCGGACTCCTCGTAGAACTCCTCCATCGCCCCCTGGTAGCCGCCGGGGTGATCGGTGCTCTCGGTGGTCAGCGGGTAGACCAGCGGCTCTTCGATGTGGTCCGCGCGCAGGTGGGCGGCGGCGATGGAGCGTGCGATGGACCGGCCGTGGCGGGCGCTGTGGTAGGCGACGACGTCCGCCTCCGCGATCACCTGGACGGACCGCAGCGTCATCAGCGACGGATCGCCGGGCCCGAGCCCGACACCGTAGAGCCGCCCGGCGGCCGTCTCCGGAACAGGAGTGGTGGTGCTCATTCTTCCTCGCTCGCGATCGCGTTGAGTGCGGCGGCGGCCATGGCGCTGCCGCCGCGCCGCCCCCGGACGATCAGGTGGTCCAGCCCCGAGGGATGCGCGGCGAGCGCGTCCTTGGACTCGGCGGCGCCGATGAAGCCGACGGGCACGCCGATGACGGCGGCCGGGCGCGGGGCGCCCTCCTCGATCATCTCCAGCAGCCGGAAGAGAGCGGTCGGCGCGTTGCCGACGGCGATCACGGAACCTTCCAACAGGCCGCGGTCGCGCCAGAGTTCGAGGGCGGCGGCGCTGCGCGTGGTGCCCATCTTCGCGGCGAGCTCCGGCACTTCGGGATCCGACAGGGTGCAGATCACCTCGTTGTCGGCGGGCAGCCGCTTGCGGGTGACCCCGCTCGCGACCATGCGTACGTCGCACAGGATGGGCGCCCCGGAGTGGAGCGCGGCGCGGGCGCGCAGCACGACGTCCGGCGTGTAGCCCAGATCCTTGGTCAGGTCGGTCATCCCGCACGCGTGGATCATGCGCACGGCGACCTGCGACACCGAAGCGGGCAGCCCGGCGAGGTCCGCCTCGGCGCGGATCGTGGCAAAGGACTGGCGGTAGATCGCGGCGCCGTCCTTCTCGTACTCGAACACTGTGTACTCGCTCATCTCTTCACTACGTCTGCTGCTGAGGCTGCTGGGGCTGCTGAGGCTGATCGGTCTGCTGAGGCTGATCGGTCTGCTGGGGATGCTGGGTCGGCTGGGTCTGCGTCACCATGGCATCCGCTTCCGCGAGGGCCGCGGTCAGGTCGGGCGCCGTCGCCGGTACGTCGTCCCGCACCGGGCGCCCCGCCCGCCCGGCCACCGCGAGGGCGTACCCCCGGGGCCCGGCGACCAGGTCCAGCCAGACGGCCGCGCGCGGATGCCCGCAGCGCCGCTCGCACCCGGACCAGTGCACCGGCGGCGCCGCGCCGCCCGCCCGGGCCCCGGCGGCCGCCACGACCGCCCGCGCGTCGGCCCGTACGTCGGCCAGCGCCTTCGCGCAGCCGGGCCGCCCGGTACAGGCGCTCACGTTCTCCCACGGATCGCCGGGCGCGGTGACCAGCCCGGCTCCGGCGAGCCGCGCGAGGGCGTCCGGCGTGGTGGCCGCGTCGGCGCCGGGGACGACGATCCCGCGCCAGGGGGTGAGCCGCAGGGTCCCGGCCGCGGCGGCGGCCGCGGCGGCCAGCAGGCGCCACTGACCGGTGGTCAACCGCCCCATCGGGGCCAGCACCGAGAGCGCGACGCGCTCCGCGTCGGGCCCCACGACCGCGCCGGGGCCGGGGCCCGCGGCCGCCCTGCCCGCGCTCGCGCCGAACCAGTGGGATTCGTCGGCCCTTTCGACCCTCTCGGCCCCCTCGGCCCCCTCGGCCCGCTCGGCCCGCTCGGCCCGCTCGGCCGAAATGCCCTGCTCCCGCAGCCGGTTGAGCAACTCACCCGCCCGCAGCCGGTGTTCGGCGGGCAGTTCACCCACCCGCCAGGCCTTGGTCCCGGCGCCGCGCACCGCGTCGAGGAAGTAGTGCGCCGCCGTCAGCGCGGCCCGGGGCGCGTCCCGAGGGTCGACCGCCACCGCGTCGGTGTCATTGTGCGTCCACAGCACGGCCGTTCCGGCGCGCAGCGCGCGGACGCTCACGTCGGGGGCGAGCGAGGTCACGTCACCGCGCCCGTCGTCGAGGGCGAAGAGGAAGCGCCCCGACAGGGCGGCCGCCGCCTCGCTCCCGCACAGCAGCCGGTCCAGCTCCGCGACCCAGGGCGTGACATCGGCGTGCCCCTGCCCGTCGAGCCCGGACAGCGGCGAGGCGACGATGTTGCGCACGCGTTCGTGGGTGGCGGCCGCGGCGGGCAGCAGTCCGGCGCCGGCCAGCAGGGCGGCCAGTTCGCCGCCGCAGCCCGCGCCGAGGCCGCGCAGCTGCGCGTTGCCGCGGGAGGTGAGGTCGAGGTGCCCGTCCCCGAGCCGGTCCGCCGCGTCGGCCAGCACGGCGGCCGCCTCCGCGGTGAGCAGGCCGCCGGGGATCCGGACCCGGGCGAGGTGGCCGTCGTCCGCCGCGTGCAGGCGCAGCGCGCCGGGGCAGGCGTCACCACGGTCCCGTATGACGGGTTCGTCCCGGGACGCGGCGGAGGTGGGCGGGGGCATGGCGGCGAGCATACCCACGATCGGGGCCGCCCGGCCTGTGTCCGTCACCACGCCACTGGTCCCCCGGGTGCGGGTGCATGGGGCCTCCGGCGGGTCCTCAAACGCCGGACGGGCTGAATTCCCCGGGCACATCCAGCCCGCCCGGCGATTGAGGGCCCGCCGGAGGCCCCACGACCCGAAGGGTTCGTCGCACGCAGGCCCCGGCAGCCAATCCCAGCCCCGCCGGCGTTTGAGGCGCCACCACAGGCACCGACACCGGCCCCCACCTGCCGTTCACTTGCCACGGCACCTAAGATGACCCCTCGACGGGCCATTCGGCCCGTCATCGCCGAGGACGGCGACATGGGAGGAAGCCCGGTGAGATTCCGGCGCGGTCCCGCCACTGTGAATCCGGCAGCCGCCAGCGGCGCCACCGGGTGAGTCAGGAACTCCCGTCGTCCTCACTGCCCGGGGCGCGGAAACCCCGAGGAAGGCCCGCCGCCGCATGATCCTGCTGCTGTCGACGTCCGACACCGATCTGCTCAGTGCCCGCGCCTCGGACGACGGCCCGGTCCCGTACCGGTTCGCGAACCCTTCCCGGCTCCCCCTCGACGACCTCCCCGCGCTGCTCGACGGCGCGGACCTGGTCGTCGTACGCCTCCTCGGCGGCCTGCGCGCCTGGCAGGAGGGGCTCGATCTGCTCCTCGCCGCCGACCAGACCCGCCCGGTCGTCGTGCTGACCGGCGAACAGGCCCCGGACGCCCAGCTGATGGAGGCGTCCACCGTCCCCATCGGCATCGCGGCCGAGGCGCACGCCTACCTCGCGCACGGCGGCCCCGCCAACCTGGAGCAGCTGGCCCGCTTCCTCTCGGACACCGTGCTGCTCACCGGCCACGGCTTCGAGCCGCCCGCCGCCGCTCCCACCTGGGGGCGGCTGGAGCGCGCGGCGGAGCCCGCCGCCGGTCCCCGGATCGCGGTGCTCTACTACCGCGCCCACCACATGAGCGGCAACACCGCCTTCGTGCACGCCCTCTCGGACGCCGTGGTGGACGCGGGCGGCGTGCCCGTCCCGCTGTACGTCTCCTCGCTGCGCTCCCCCGAACCGGAGCTGCTCGCCGAGCTGGCGACGGCCGACGCCATCGTGACGACCGTCCTCGCGGCGGGCGGCACCCGTCCCGCCGAGGCCTCGGCGGGCGGCGACGACGAGTCGTGGGACGCGGGCGCGCTCGCCGCGCTCGACGTGCCGATCCTGCAGGCGCTGTGCCTGACCGGTTCGCGCGCCACCTGGGAGGAGAGCGACGAGGGCCTGTCCCCGCTCGACTCGGCCAGCCAGGTCGCGGTGCCGGAGTTCGACGGCCGGCTGATCACCGTCCCGTTCTCCTTCAAGGAGATCGACGAGGACGGCCTCCCGGCGTACGTCGCCGATCCCGAACGGGCCGCCCGGGTCGCCGGCATCGCCGTGCGCCACGCCAGGCTGCGGCACACCCCGAACGCCGAGAAGCGGATCGCGCTCGTCCTCTCCGCGTACCCCACCAAGCACTCCCGCATCGGCAACGCGGTCGGCCTCGACACCCCCGCCAGCGCCGTCGCCCTGCTGCGCCGGCTGATCGCGGAGGGCTACGACTTCGGCCCGGCCGAGGAGATCCCCGGCCTGGTCTCCGGCGACGGCGACGAGCTGATCCGCGCGCTGATCGAGGCGGGCGGCCACGACCAGGACTGGCTCACCGAGGAGCAGCTGGCCCGCAACCCGGTCCGGATCCCGGCCGCCGACTACCGCCGCTGGTACGCCGGTCTCCCCGGCGAGCTGCGCGAAGGCGTCGAGCGGCACTGGGGGCAGGCTCCCGGCACCATGTTCCTGGACCGCTCCCGCACCGCGACCGGCGGCGACCCCGACGGCGACATCGTGCTGGCCGCGCTGCGCCGCGGGAACCTGCTCATCCTCATCCAGCCGCCGCGCGGCTTCGGCGAGAACCCGATCGCGATCTACCACGACCCCGATCTGCCGCCCTCGCACCACTACCTGGCCGCCTACCGCTGGATCCAGGCCGCGGCCGAGGACGGCGGCTTCGGCGCCGACGCCATGATCCACCTGGGCAAGCACGGCAACCTGGAGTGGCTGCCCGGCAAGAACGCGGGCCTCTCCGCCGCGTGCGCGCCGGACGCCGCCCTCGGCGACCTGCCGCTCGTGTACCCGTTCCTGGTCAACGACCCGGGCGAGGGCACCCAGGCCAAGCGCCGGGTGCACGCGACCCTGGTCGACCACCTGGTGCCGCCGATGGCCCGCGCGGAGTCGTACGGCGACATCGCGCGCCTGGAACAGCACCTGGACGAGTACGCGCAGATCTCCTCCATGGACCCGGCCAAGCTGCCGGCCATCCGCGCCCAGATCTGGACCCTGATCCAGGCGGCGAAGCTGGACCACGACCTCGGTCTCGAAGCCCGCCCGGACGACGACGGGTTCGACGACTTCCTGCTGCATGTCGACGGCTGGCTGTGCGAGGTCAAGGACGCCCAGATCCGCGACGGTCTGCACGTGCTGGGCGGCGCCCCGGCCGGCACCGACCGGGTCAACCTGGTCCTGTCCATCCTGCGCGCCCGCCAGATCTGGGGCGGGACGACGGCGCTCCCGGGCCTGCGCGAGGCGCTCGGCCTGGACGAGGCCGCGCCCACCCGCACCTCGGCCGACGAGGTCGAGGCCGTGGCCCGCACCTTGGTCGAGGCCATGGAGGCGGCCGACTGGGCCCCTTCGGCCGTCGCCGGTGTCGCCGCGGGCCACCCGGCCGGGGTCGCGGACATCCTCACCTTCGCGGCGACCGAGGTGGTCCCGCGGCTGGCGGCGACCACGGACGAGCTGACCCACGCGGTGCACGCGCTGTCGGGCGGCTTCGTCCCGGCGGGCCCGTCCGGTTCGCCGCTGCGCGGGCTGGTGAACGTACTCCCCACGGGTCGCAACTTCTACTCGGTGGACCCGAAGGCCGTGCCCTCGCGCCTCGCGTGGGAGACCGGGCAGGCCCTCGCCGACTCGCTGCTGACCCGCTACCGCACGGACAACGGCGAATGGCCCGCCTCCGTCGGCCTCTCCCTGTGGGGTACGAGCGCCATGCGCACGGCGGGCGACGACGTGGCGGAGGCGCTGGCGCTCCTCGGCGTCCGCCCGGTGTGGGACGAGGCCTCGCGCCGGGTGACCGGGGTCGAGGCGATTCCGCTCGCGGAGCTGGACCGTCCGCGCATCGACGTCACGCTGCGCATCTCGGGCTTCTTCCGCGACGCGTTCCCGCACGTGATCGGCCTGCTGGACGACGCGGTGCGGCTGGCGGCCGGGCTGGACGAGCCCGCCGAGCAGAACTTCATCCGGGCGCACGCCCAGGCGGACCTGGCCGAGCACGGCGACGAACGGCGCGCGACCACCCGTATCTTCGGCTCGCGCCCGGGGACGTACGGCGCGGGCATCCTCCAGCTGATCGACTCCCGTGACTGGCGTACGGACGCCGACCTGGCGGAGGTCTACACGGTGTGGGGCGGCTACGCCTACGGGCGCGGCCTGAACGGCCGCTCCGCGCGCACCGAGATGGAGACGGCGTACAAGCGCATCACGGTGGCCGCGAAGAACACGGACACGCGCGAGCACGACATCGCCGACTCGGACGACTACTTCCAGTACCACGGCGGCATGGTGGCCACCGTCCGCGCCCTGCGCGGCACGGCCCCCGAGGCGTACATCGGCGACTCGACCCGCCCGGAGACGATCCGCACCCGCACCCTGGTGGAGGAGACCTCCCGGGTCTTCCGCGCCCGCGTGGTGAACCCGAAGTGGATCGAGGCGATGCGCCGCCACGGCTACAAGGGCGCCTTCGAGCTGGCGGCGACCGTGGACTACCTCTTCGGGTACGACGCCACGACGGGCGTGATCGCCGACTGGATGTACGACAAGCTCACGCAGACGTACGTCCTGGACCCGGAGAACCGCGCGTTCCTGGAGGAGGCCAACCCCTGGGCCCTGCACGGTATCGCCGAACGCCTGCTGGAAGCGGAATCCCGCGGCATGTGGGAGAAGCCGGACGCGGAAACCCTCGAAGCCCTGCGCCAGGTCTACCTGGACACGGAGGGCAACCTGGAAGCGGAAGCGGAGTAACGCGCCCCGACGACCCCGCCGTCCTCCTCACCCGCCGCAAGGGTGAGGAGGACGGCCTTTTCGCGGTCATGTCCCAGGACCCGGAGTACGCGCGGTACATCGCGGCCCTGCAGCGCGCGCGAACACGGCGACCGCGCGGCCTTCCTGTCGGCCCTGACCCGAGCCCGGCGGGGTGACGCATAACGGGCCCGCCGGATCAGGGTCGTCCCCTGGCCGACGGGCCCGCTGCGTGTCCGGGTTCAGCTCACTGTTCAGATGAACGGACCATCGAGCACTTCGTACTCACACCAGGTTCCGATCGCATACTGCTTGGAGTACTCCCCTGGCCGACCCACCTGATCCGGTTCCCACTCGTCCGGGCCCGGATCAAGATCTAGAACGACCCGATCGGAGGTGAGGTCGAGGTTCAAGCCGTCCGACAGGACGAAGTACGAGTACTGCTTGCTACAGGGGAACTGGTACTCGTACAGGCCACCCACCGCGATCTGGACGAGCACCCACGCGTGGTCGCGCGTCCCATCCATGGCCTGGATGTCGAACGTCGCCACGTGGTCCTTGCCGGAGCCCGGCCTCGGCAGGTGCAATCGGATGCCCGTGATCACACCATCCTCGAATCCGGAGAACCGGTCGAAGAACTCCCTGGAGCCCTCGACGGTGAGCCTCACAGCGGCCATCTGTGAACCTTTCAGAAATCGGTTTAGGGAGCGAGGTTCCAACCCGGTGGGAGATCGGCGGCCGGGATGTGGGGAGCATCGGGACCATGTCCAGATGGCTTTCGTGGCTCCTCGAACACATGACCATGAGGCCCGCCCGTGTTGTGATGCTTGAAATCGAAGTGCCCGACGGCGTCACCGTTCTCATTGTAAATAGTGTTCTGGACGGGAGTACCGTCCTTCCCCGTCCGGGTGTACACAGAATGCGGGGTCGCGCCCGACATGGGCGCCTTCTCCGTACCCGAGGTGTGCCCTCCGACCGGCATCCCGTTCTCGTCGAGCGGGAATTCGTGCGGGTCGGTCGGGCAGTTGTGCACCAGTACGTCGGAACCACCTGCTCGCACATAGTACGTGTGGAGGTTCTCCACCGTGAGGTTGTGCGTGGTGACGGCGTAGGGGTAATTGCGGGTGGCCTGGACGGTCAGGAAGGAGCCGCCGGGCTGTCGGAGCTGTTCACCCGCGGTGAGTTCACCGGCATCGACCCACTGGTGGCGCGTCTCGCTCCAGTAGGGGTGGTGGTAGGTGGAGGTGATCGTCGCGGGCGGGCCGCGGGGGCTCGCCTCATCAGTGAGGGTGAGGTCCGTGAAGTCCTTGTCGTCCGGCGTGGTGATGGTGGCCGAGACGGTCTCGGGCCGGGTCTCCCCGGTCTGCGGGTCGGTGGCCATGACCACGTCGCCGTCCTTGACCTCCTCGATGGCCTTTGCGCTGCCGTCGGCCATCAGGACCTGGACACCTGCGGGGAAACTGTTGCAGGTCACGCCGGGCTCGGGATCCGAACCGGCACTGCCTCGGGACTCTCCACCGCCAGTACGGGGCTCTTCGGCGCCAGCGGACGACTCTGCGTCGGCCCGCTCCTTGCCAGCCTTGCTCTCCGTGCCCGCGCTATCGCTGACGGACTCCTTCTCGGCCTTTTCCGCACCTGATTTGACAGCCTTGGACTCGGCCTGACGGGCCTCCTTGACCGCCTTCTTGGCCGTACTGAAGGCCTCCGCAGCGCGGGCGGCTCCCTTTTCCGCCGAGTGGATGGCGTCGTAGGCCTTGTTCACTTCCTTGTAGATCTTGAAGGCCTTGATGCCGATCTTCACGGCCTTGAAGAGCTTGCCCCAGGGGACGAAGTTCAAGGCCGTGTTGATGCAGGCCATGACGTCGCCCTTGGTGAAACAGTCCCGGGCGTCGTTGAAGCCGATCAGGTCACCGACGATGTCGATGACTTCCTCGATGAGCTGGTCTCGCTTCTTCTTGGCCTTGGCGACGTTTGCGTTGGCGGTGGCCAGCTGGCGTGCGGGCTCCTCGGTCTCGTCCTCCCAATAGACGGGACTCACGTGGCTCTCGGTGTAATTGACCTGCTCACTGCACGGGTTGCCGTCGCCACCACAGGTGAACGACCTCAGACCGCTGGGGTCCGACGCATTGACCGGGCTGTTGTTGGAGTAGGCGTACGCGTTCCACTGCTGGGGATCGCTCGCGTCGATGATCGGGTCCGGGCTGATGAAACGCCCCGTCACGGGATCGTATTCGCGGGCTCCGAGGAGGGTGAAGCCGGTGGCCTTCTCCTTGGTGCCGCCAACGAAGCCCTTGTCACCCGCCCAGGCGCCCGCGCCCGGCTGGGTGCCGCGCGCGTTGCCGAACGGGTCCGCGGGCCGGCGCACGTGCGCGAGGTCGGCCGCGTTGAACTGGACTCCGCCCGTGCCGTGGTGGTCCGCGCACTGATAGGTCAGCGTCGAGGTGCCGCCGGTGGTGGTGCGGGTGACGGACAGACCGCCTGGTGCCCCGTACGTGCGGACATTGGTGACCTTCTTGCTGGCGGTGTCCAGGGTGATCTGGTCGCTGCCGAGGAGCAGGGTGGTGCTGTTGGGGTCGCGGCGGATGAGCTGGTTGCCGGCGGTGTCGTAGAGGTAGCCGGTGCCCGCGCTTTCACCGGTCCCGACGATCTTGTCGAGCTTGCCCTGACCGTCCCAGGTGAGGGCTTTGGTGCCGGAGGTACTGGTGATACCTGCGGTGTTTCCAGTCGCGTCGTAGGTGTAGGAGGTGACCTTGGTACCGGCCTGGCTGGTCTCGGTGGAGGTCATGAGCGCGTGCGGGCCGCCCGTGCCGCCGCCCGTCTTGGGGTCGGTGGACGGGGTGTTGGGGCCGGTGCCGAAGGTCTGGGTGACCGTCGTGTCCTTGGCCGTGGCTCCGGTGACGTCCTTCTTCACCAGCTTGGTGCGATTTCCGAGCCTGTCGTACTCGTACTGCTGCCAGTACGGAGCCGGACCGCCCACACTCGGCTTGCCCGTGCCGTCGACGGCTGGTCCGCCGCTGTTGGCGCACCCGCCGATGCCACGGACGCTGGGCTGCGGCGCAGTGGTCTGGGCACCTGTGTCGGTCCACGCCTGGGTGAGGCGGCCGAGGTAGTCGTGTGTGAAGCACTGCAGGTCGCGCGCCGCGCCGTCCTGCGTGTCCCCGATCGAGGTCAGTCGGCCGACCTGGTTGTAGGTGTAGTCCATGACGTCGACGCTCGCCGTCGCCGCCGTCTGCTTGTCCAGCGTGGAACGCACCTGGAGCCCAGTGGCCCCGTCGTAGTCGACGGTGGACACGACCTGCTTGCCCGTCGCCCCGACCGTGGTCCGGATCGCGCGGCCGCTCGGGTCGTAGCGCACGTCCACGACGTACGGCGTCTGTACCAGACCGATCTTCCCGCCCAGCGAGGTCGTGTTGCCCGCGACGTCGGTACCGAAGGTCAGGGTTTCGGTGTTCAGGCCCGCCTTGGAGACGGCCGGCAGCTGCATGTTCTGCAACTGACCGTAAGGGCTGTATGTGTTCTTCGTTTCGTAGACGCCGGCCAGTTCCTTCTCCGCCGCCGGGATCGTCGTCTTGTTGCCGACCGGGCGGTAGCCGCCGTCGTAGCCGGTGACCTCCGATACGTACGCGCTACCCGTTGCGCCACCCACGTACCGGGTGGTACTGGTGGGCTTGCCCAGGGCGAGGGTGTCGTAGGCGAAGGCGCCCACCTGCTTCGCCGGGTCGGCCGCCGTGCCCTCGTACGTCGCGACGGCGCGGCCGAGGAGATCGCTGACCGTCGTGACGCTCTTGCCACGGGCGTCGGTGGAGGTGACGAGGTTCTTGCTGTCGTCGTAGACCGTGCTACCGGTGCCCGCGTCCGGGTCGGCGGCCTTCACCTGGCGGCCGAGGAGGTCGTAGGCGAAGCTCCACTCGTTGCCGGCGGAGTCCTTGCGCCACAGCTCCTGCCCCTGGCCGCTGTACCCGTACGTGGTTTCGTCGTACGCGCCGGTGGGCGTGTTCGACTTGTATTGGCGCAGGGCGACCTTCTGGCCCTTGCCGTCGGTGATCGTCGCGGTGGCGAAACCACCACTCGGCGGAATGGAGCGGACCTCGTCGGCGCCCGGGTACTCGGTCCTGGACCTGGACTGCTCGACGCCGTAGGACTGGAAGACGGATGCCGTCGTCCGGCCGAGACCGTCGAAGACCGAAACGGTCTGCGACGGGATCTTGCTGTCCGGGTTGACGCCGCCGTTGGGCAGGAAGAGCGCCCCGGACGGGGAGCCCTGGTCCGTGTAGTACGCCGCGCTCGTCTTGACCTGCCAGCCGTGCGAGTCGAACAGCGCGTCCGTCAGCATCCGCCCCGTCACGCCCGACGCCGGGTTGGCCTGGGTCTGGCGAATACGGCCGAGACCGTCGTAGATCGTGTAGCTGGAGGTGTACGAGTCGTCGTTCATGAGCGCCTGGCTCAGAACAGTGGACGGGGCGTTGGTCCCGTTCATCGCGTACGAGAACGTGCGGACCGGCAGCGCGCTGTTCGCACGCTCCTGACCGGGTTGCCAGATGGACACGACGCGGCCGAGGGCGTCGTAATCGCGCTCGGCGACATGCGTGTTCTCGTCAGTCGTCTTCAGCGGCAGCGAGCGGCCGATGTCGAGGGTCGTGACCGACTTCCAGCCCAACGGGTTGGTGTGGGTGACCTCGGTGGGCACCACGCCGGTGGCGGGCTTGTAGTCCGTTTTGGTCACCGCTCCACCGGGGTGGGCGGCGTCCTTGCGCACCTTGTTGGTGTTGCTGGTGACGCGGCCGTACGCGTCGTACGTCGAGGTGGAATTGAGGCGGTAGACCGGCTTTCCGGCGCTGTCGTACTTCTCCAGGACCTCGGTGCCCGTGCCGTCGGCGGTGGCACCCACCTGGCCGAGCGGCAGACCGTCGAAGTACGACCGGGTGTCGCCCACGGTGTTCGCGGCGGTCGGCGTCTGACCACAGCTACCCGAAAGGACGAGCGTGCGGGACGGGACCTCCGCCACCGCGCCGCCGGGACCCGTCGGGTACTCGAAGGTGGTGCACAGTCGCTGGTCGGTGCGCGACAGGTCCTTGTTGTCGTCGACCTGGAGCGGACGCGTCGCCACCGTGCCGTCATACGTCGACGTGCGTTCCGACGTACCCCAGCTTCCGTTCGCGAGCTTGGCCCGGATGGTGACCTTCGCCGTGTTCCTCGCCCGCGCCGTGATCGGCGGCATGCCGCCGGACTGGGCGCGGGTCGCGGTGACCGGACCGAGCCACGGCGTGGTGACCTCGTCCGAGACGACCGTGCCGCCATCGGCGTCGTAGGTCTCGCTCTGCCGGACGAAGCCGGACAGTACGTCCTCGTCCTTGATGGAGCCGCCCTGGGCGTCGCCCACGGACACGGTGCGCTTGGTGCCGTTGGCGAGCGTGTCACCGTCCATGCCCCGCAGGTAGGTGACCACGCTCTTGGTGCGCGGAGCCTCGGTCGCGTTGCCGCTGCCCGAGCGCGTGGTGACCGTGGCGAAGCCGCGGAACTGGTCCCAGGTGCGGGTCTTCGCGTCGGTGAACTCGGAGTCGTTGCGGTGCCAGGCGATGCCGCCGCCGTACTCGTACTCCACCACCGTGGGCACCTGGCCGGCGACCAGGTCCTGCTGGGTGACGGACTGGACGACGATCTTGTTGAACCAGTCGTTGACCGGGTCCGCGAAGGACTGACCGGGCAGGTACCACTTGACCGGCATGCAGGCCATCGTGTTGCCGTCCTCGGAGGACGGCATCGTGTTCTTCAGGCGCGAGCACTCCGGGGCCTTGTAGACCACGTTGATGCGGCCACCGGTCTCGGTGGTGATCGCCTGGATGCGGGGCCGGTTGTAGCGGGGCGCGGAGGCTTCGGTTCCGTCCGGGCGCTTGACGACGCCGTCGACGCGGTTGGCGATCTGCAGCGGCTGGAAGGTGACCGCCGGGAGGGTGATCGGGGTCTTGCCGTTGGAGCCGGTGCGCTGGATGGAGTCGAGCCACAGGGTCGGGGAGGTGCCGTCGCCCGGGTCCTGGAAGGACTGGTTGAGGGTGTAGGTGTCGACGACGCGCGGGGCGGTGCCGGTCCACACCTGGGTGGTGATCTTGGTGAACTTCTTCGTCGAGAAGAAGGTCGGGGAGAGGTTCAGGCACTGGCCGGTCGCCGCGCACTCCTGGTCGACGGGAGTGTCGGGCCAGGACTTGGCGTTCGCCTTCGTGCGCTGCGCGGGGTCACAGGTGATGGCCCCGGCCGCGACACAGCGCTCCGAGGTGGCGAGGGAGACTTCGGCGGCCGGCTTGGCCGCCCCCTTGGCAGCGATCTGCTCGGGCAGGCGCTGGCCGTAGCCGATCCAGGTCGGGTAGCTGCCGCGCTGGTAGGCGGTCAGCGTGCCGTTGCCGTTGTTCTGGCCGCCGCCGCGCCCGTAGTAGTTGTTCTCCTGCTCGTAGCGGTAGGAGACCAGGTTCTGGTGCGGGTCCACGACGTAGTCGAGGTTCCATTCCCAGCCCAGCTGCTGCCACGTGCCGTTGGCCGGTGTGTCGGCGCCGAGGCACTTGTCCTGGCCGCTGTTGAAGTAGACGGGGACCGTGGAGACCGACTTGGCCTCGGGGTCCGTGCCGTCGCCGCCCGGCAGGCGGTTGGAGCCGAAGTAGTACTGGGTGCCGTCGGTCGTGGTGACCTTGAAGCCCTCGCCCTTCCACGCGCTGTTGCGCTGACCGGTCAGGCGCTCGATCTTCGTGCCGTCCTCGCCCTGGAGGCGGTAGACGCAGGTGGTGTCGTCGCGCACGATCTGGCCGGCGTGACCCGCCAGACTCAGCGAGAGGATGTCTCCGGCCCAGCACTCGTCGCCCGACTCGGCGATCCCCGCGTCCTTGCACGACTTGTACGTACGAGAGATCGAGCCCGGGCTCCAGTCCCAGCCCTCACCGATCGGGCCCGCCTGCGCGTTCGTCGAGGCGGTACGGCCGTCGATGGAGGACGAGTCGTACCCGAGACCGATGCTCGGTGCGCCGCCCGCGATGGAGGAGGGCACCTCGACGGTGTAGCCGTAGGTGAAGTTCGCGGCGTTCGCGCCCGCCTGCCAGGAAGCCGAGGGCAGCAGCGGCGTCGCGGTGAAGTCACCGCTCGCGCCCGAGGGGCCGGGTTCGACGGCCAGCGCCACGCCCTGCGTCGCCAGCATCTGCGGAGCGGCCGCCGGAGCGGACCTCGCGCCCGATGCCGCAGCGGACTGCGGGGCCGCCGGGGCCGACTGCGCCTTCAGCGCCGTCGTTCCCGGGTTCTTCGGTACGTCGACGTCCGCGACCAGCCGCCCGGAGGCGTCCCGCTGGGACGCGACCGGCGTACGGGCCGTACAGCCCGCAGCGCCCGGGGTGACCAGGGCACATGCCGGCAGCTGCACCAGCCGGGCCCGGTCGGCCCAGTTCGCGCCCGCGGACTTCGCCCACGCCGCGACGTCGAAACCGACCCGGACCCTGCCCGAGGGAGCCGCACCCGCGGCATCCGTCAGAGCGACCAGCGCGCCGTTGACACCGGCGGCACGGGCCTTGTCGCCGTCCTTCACCTCGACCTGCAGCGCCGGGTCAACAGCCGTGGCTGCACCCGCCCCGAGGGCCAGCTCGGACAGCTTCGCGGCCGGACGCTTCGAGTCCGCTCCGGGCGCGACCCACACCGGCAGCGAACCGGCCTGGACCGAAGTGGAGCCGGTGATGGGCCGCGGAGCCGCGGCAGAACCGAGAGCCACGGTCGCCGCACCCGCGGGCGCGAGCGCCCCGGCGGGCGGGGTCCACTTCCGGCCGCTCGGCGCCGGCTTGGCCGCCGGCTTGGCATCGGTGCCCTTGACGGGCTTGGTGTTCGGCAGGGATGTCTTCGGCGGTACCCACACCTTGGGCGGCTTGTCAGCCGCCTCGACCGCGGGAAGCCCGAGGCCGGAGGTGAAGACCGCGAGCGCGGCGACGGCCGCGACACGTGCTCGTACACGCCGTGAAGGCATGACGAACCCACTCCAAAGAGACAACTGATATCCCCCCACAGGATTCAGGAAGCATGACGAGATCCGGACCATGAGGGTCCAAATCAAGCGCACACTATGGAACGCTCATTCGACACGCCGAAGAAATTCTTAAAATTTCCTTACATGACAAGTATCACCTGTGGTACAAGCCGACCCGTGTCGCCCCTAACGGGACATACACACTTGACGAAGTGTTGACAGAGGTCCGACTGAGGAGGAACCGTGCGCCTGACTTCACATCTTCATCACCGATCACAGCGAGGACCTCCGCCGATGAGGCCATCACTTCGTTCCATCCTTCTCAGGCCGGGGGGCCTCCGCGATCGGCGGAAGACCTCCAGTGCGCTGATGCTTCCCGTCGTCGGCGGCGCCGCCGCGCTCTCCCTCGGAGCGGGGCTGCTCGTCGGGCCGCCCGCCTTCGCGGCGGAGACCGCCCCCGCGCCGAAGCCCGACGCCGCCGCCTCTCCCACCGCGGAGCAGAAGGCCCTCGACTCGGCCCGTACACAGGCCAGGAGCAGCGGCAAGCGCGTGCTCGTCGAGGCGCTGACCACCAGCAGTTCGCAGACCTTCGCCAACCCGAGCGGCACCTTCACCACCGACACCTCCCCCGCTCCCGCGCGGGTCGAGGACGCGGACGGCGACTGGCACCCCCTTGACGCGACGCTGCGCGCCAACTCCGACGGCACGCTCTCCCCCGCCTTCGCGCTGTCCCCGCTGAGCCTGTCCGGCGGCGGCAGCGGACCGATGGCCACCATGACCACCGCTGACGGCAAGAAGCTGGCCGTCAAGGCGCCCTTCCCCCTGCCCAAGCCCACGCTCAACGGCGACGACGCGCTCTACCGCGACGTCCTGCCGGACGTGGACCTGCGCCTGACCGCCAACCAGCTCGGTGGCTGGAGCCAGGTCCTGGTCGTCCGCACCGCTCGGGCAGCGGCGAACCCGGCGCTCAGGAAGATCCGCCTGGACGTCGACGCCCCCGGCCTGAACGTGAGCGCCGACACCGCGGGCAACCTCGACGTCAAGGACGGCAAGGGAAAGCTCCGCTTCTCCAGCCCCACCTCCCTGATGTGGGACTCGGCCACCGCCGCCCCCGCCTTCTCCCAGGCCGCCCGGACCACGGCCGTTCCGCTCTCCCAGGGCCCCGTCCCCGCTCCCGAGCGCCCCGCCGCCTCCAGCGCGGACGCCCCCGGCGCGGGCGCCACCGTGAAGCCGATCGGGACGCGCGTCGACGCCCAGGGCATCGAACTCGCCCCCGACACGTCCGTCCTCGGCCAGGGCACCGGCCCCTGGTACATCGACCCCGGCATCAACCCCACCGCCGACAGCGGCACCCAGGCCTGGTCCCAGGTCCAGGAGGCCTACCCCGACACCAACGAGTACAACGCCACCGCGGACGGCCAGGACAAGCCCGCCGCCGGCTACTGCGGCTTCTCCACCTGCACCAGGAAGGGCCGCGAGCGCGCCTACTTCCGGGTCGGCATCAACACCGCCATCCACGGTGCCGAGGTCATCGACGCCCGGCTGAACGCGACCGTCGTCTCGTCCTCCAGTCCCAATTCGCCGACGCCCATGGGCCTGTACTGGGCGGGCGCGATCAGCAACCCCACCAGTTGGAACCGGCAGCCCTGCGACAAGAACTCCCGGATGGGCGGCTGCACAAAGATCGGCGGCATCAACATCTCGGGCACCGGTGACATCCAGTACGACGTCACCACCCAGATGAAGGCCGCGGCGTCGGAGCGCTGGAGCGACTTCACCTTCGGCTTCGCCCCGGACAACGAGAACGACATGTACCAGCGGCAGCGCTTCGGCAACAGCCCGCACGTGGTCGTCGAGTACGACGTGCGCCCCACCATCTGGTGGCCGCGCACCCGCCCGACCCCCGGCTTCTCCAACACCGGCGCCTACGCCGACTGCCGCACTCCCAACACCGCCAACGCCTGGGACAACCCGGGCTGGGTCGGGACCAACAGCAACATCACGCTGACGTCCGCGGTCTACTCCGCGACCGGGCGCCAGCTCCAGACCACCTTCCAGTACTGGGACGACGACAACGCGGGCAAGACGGAATGGGTCAAGTCCGGCTGGACCGGCTCCTTCGGTGACGTCTCGGTCGACATCGGCAAGCTGACGGACGGGCACCAGTACGGCTGGCAGTCCAGCACCACCGACGAGACGCTCACCAGCACCATCTCCGACATGTGCTTCTTCCGTGTCGACCGCACGCCGCCCACCGCCGCCGTCAGCTCCACCGACTTCCCGGCCTCCGGCACGATCGGCGCTCACCCGAAGCGCGTCGGTGAAGAGGGCACCTTCACCCTCACCGGCACCGACCCGGCGCCCGTGGCGGGCGGCCGCACCTCCGGCCTCGCCTGCGCACGCTGGACCTCCGACCCCGTCGCAGCGGCGTCGACCTCCTGGAAGTGCACCGACACCAATGCGGGTGTCGTGCCGTTGACCGCGGGCAGCGCAACGGTGAAGTACACCCCCACCCGCTGGGGCACCAACTTCCTGTACCTGCAGACCCAGGACGTGGCGGGCAACCTGTCCCAGCCCGTGGCCTACAGCTACTACACCCCCTCCAACCCCAACAGCCCCGCCCCGGTCTTCGGCGACGTGAACGGCGACGCGAAGGCCGACATCCTGCTGCCCGACAGCGCGGGCAGCCTCCGCCAGTTCAACGGCGGCACCGACCCGGCGGGCGCGCCCAACGCCCGCACGCGCCCCTCCCCCAGCGGGACCGGCTGGAACGGCATCCAGATCAGCCACCGCGGCAGCGCGGGCTACAAGAACGTGGACGACCTCTTCGCCCACCAGCCCGGCCAGCCCAACCTGTACGTCTACACCAACGACAACACCGGCCTCCTCGACGGCCAGGCGCCCGTCAAGGTGAACAAGCCGACCGGCTGCGTCACGGCCGACTTCAACGCCATCGGCTGCGCGGCCAACGGCTACGGCGCCAACTGGACCGGCGTCAGCCAGATAGCCGCCTTCGGCTCGGTCTTCGGCGAGACCGCGAAGGGCGGCGCACTGGGCCGCACGTCACTGCTGTTCGTCGAGAACGGCCGTCTCTGGCTCAGCCTGGCGGGCACCACAAACCAGCTCGACTCCCAGTCCGTCCTGCTCTCCGCCAATGACACCCGCTGGGACGGCTACGAGCTCATCACCCCCGGCCGCGCGCAGGGCACCGACTTCCCGACGCTGTGGGCCCGTTCGAAGACGGACGGATCCCTGCACGCCTTCAGTGTCACCGGCACCGCGGACGCACCGGTCCTCACCGGTTTCACCAACCCGGCCTCCGGTGCGCTCGCCGGTACGGTCGACCCGGTCCGCTACCCGCGCGTCGGCTCGGACGGCGACCTGACCGGTGACGGCATCCCCGACCTGTGGGCCGTCGATTCCACCCAGCAGCTCGTCTCCTTCACCGGTACGGGCACGGCGCCCAACGGCACCACCGTCGCGCACCCGACCGCGACCGGCATCGACCCGACGATCGTCCTGCTCGGGAATCTCAACACGCCCACCGCCCAGTGGAAGCTCACCGGCCAGAGCGGCACCACCACCCCCAGCGCGGTCGGCGCCTTCCCGGCCACCACGGCCGGGATCACCTTCCCGACCGCGTCCGTGAACGGCGTCAGCACCCCGTACGCCGCCTTCAACGGCACCGGTTCGACGATCACCACCGGCGCCCCGGTCGTCGACACCCGCAAGAGCTTCACCCTCAGCACCATGGCCAAGGTGACCAGCACCAGCGCCATCGTCCTCAGCCAGGACGGCACCACCAGCAGCTCCTTCATGGTGTACGCCGACCCGGCCACCAAGGAATGGCGGTTCGCCCTCGCCAAGGGTGACACCGCGGGCTGGAACTTCGACTGGTCCGACGCTGCTCAGAATGAGACCTCCCGGATCGTCTTCGGCGCGTGGACCCGGCTGACCGCGGTCTACAACGCCGACACCGGCCTCATGAGCCTCTACGTCAACGGGACGCTGGCCGGCACCGGACACCACCAGGCCTCCAGCAGCCCCGTGCCCTCGGGCCCGCTCGTGCTCGGCCGCTACAAGATCAGCGGCCAGCCGGACCTCTTCGGTGGCTTCACGGGCGGGGTCAGCAACCTCGCCGTCTACCCCTACGCGGCCGCCCCGACGACACCGGGTGCGCTCAGCAAGATCACGCTGACGGACGCCGGTACGCACTGTGTCGACAACAACACGGGCAGCACCGCGGACGGCAACAAGATCCAGATCTGGAACTGCAACGAGCAGGGCGGCGGCCAGGCCCAGAAGTTCGAGATCCGCGCCGACGGCACCCTGCGGATCCAGGGCAAGTGCCTGGACGCCACCAACGCGGGCACGACCAACGGCACTTTGATCCAATTGATGGTCTGTCACGGTCACGCGGCGCAGCAGTTCATCCCCCGCGCCAACAACTCGGTCTACAACCCGGTCTCCGGCCGCTGCCTGGACCTCGACCACATGAACACCACCGACGGCACGCAGCTCCAGCTCTGGGACTGCAACGGCTCCAACCCCCAGCGCTGGACCATTCCGTCGCTGGCCACGGCGCCCCTGCCGATCCCGGTCCTGTAACCGCAGGACACACCGGCGCCACGGAGGCCGCTTCCCCGCCCGGGGAGGCGGCCTTTGCCGTCCCCCCGATCCTCCGGCGTCTCCCGTTGCGGCGCAATCCCTCGTTGGGGGGTGGCACACCGTCCGGGTGGTTCGAACGCCGGATCACGGGGCGGGTGGCCCGTGCCGCTTGGGGCTTGCCCCCAACTCCGTACATGTGGGCGAGAGTTAGCTCCGCGGTGGCCGTGACGCCTCGCTGAACAGCGCCGTTGTTGCGGCGTCGGTTCGCAGTCGCGTCACCTCGGGAGGGATCTTGCGATCCACGCGTGTCCATCGTGTTCATGTGGTGTTCGATCATGCCGGTCGTCCAGCGGCAGCCGGGGGTGATCGCGCGTGAGGCTCCTCAAGCGGCCCGTCGTGCCCGCGCAGCCCGCCACCTCCGAGAGCGAGCGCCAGCTCTTCGGCGGGCCCCTGCGCTACGACGCCGGGTGGGCCGGTCACGACTACGCCCGGCTGGAGAGCCGGCTCCTCACCACCCTGCGCGCCATGCCGCGCATGGTCGGCGGGACGCTCCGGCACGCCTGGGCCGCCGACCGGGCCGCCCTGGTGACCGTGGCCGTCGCCGAGGCCGGGCAGGGACTCACCTCCGCCGTCGGCCTGCTGGTCGTCAACCAGGTGCTGCGGACCCTGTTCGGCGGCGGCAGCCCCGCGGACCGGCTGCACGAGGCGCTGCCCGCCCTGGCCGTCGGCGCGCTGGTCGCCGTCCTCGGAGCCGTCTTCGCCTCCTGGTCCACCGCGGCCGCGGGACGGCTGGAGCCGAAGGTCGAACGGGGCGCCACCGAGCGGTACTTGCGCGCCGCCATCACCGTCGAACTCGACGCCATCGAGGACGGCGACTTCCGCAGGCTGCTCGACGGCGCCCAGTGGGGTCCGCCCTCGGCCCGCCGCATGATCGGCGCCTGCGTGGCCACGCTCAACGGGCTGATCTCGCTCGTCGCCGCCGCCGGAGTGCTCACCGTGCTGCACCCCGCGCTCCTGCCCCTGCTCGCGCTCATCGCCGCCCCGCGCGGCTGGGGTGCCATGCGGGTGGCGCAGCGGCGCTACCTGTCGATGATCACCTGGGTGGAGCACGTCCGCGCGGCCCGGCTGATCGGCCAGCTGCTGATCAGCCGTACGTCCGCCCAGGAGGTACGCGTCCACGGCGTCGGCCGCTATCTCCTGGGTCACTACCGCAACATGGCCGAGCACGCCGAGACCGAGGCCACCCGCCTGGCGAAGGACAAGGCCGCCACCGAACTGCTGGCCGCCGCCCTGTCCGGGGCCGCCGCCCTGGCGACGTACGCCGCGATGGGCGCGCTCATCGCCGGCGGCCGGATGGACCTCGCGGTCGCCGGTACCGCCGTGCTCGCCGTACGCACCGGCTCCGCCGCGCTCGGCGCGCTCGTCGCGACCACCAACACCCTCCATGAGGAGTCGCTGTACGTCCGGGACCTGGACCGGTTCGTCGAGGCGGCGGAGCTCCGTGCGATCCCGGTGGGCGGCCGGCCGCTGCCCGAGCGCCTCGGTACGGTGCGCCTCGCGAAGGTCGGGTTCAGCTACCCGGACCGGGCCGAGCCCGCGCTGACGGACATCTCCCTGAGCATCGAGGCGGGCAGCGTCGTGGCGCTCGTCGGCGAGAACGGATCCGGCAAGAGCACCCTGGTCAAGGTCCTGGCGGGCCTGCACCTGCCCGACACCGGGTCGCTGACCTGGGACGGGGTGGAGGTCCGCGAGGCCGACCGGGAGCAGGTCTTCGACCGGGTGGCGCTGCTCACGCAGGACTTCGAGCGCTGGCCGGTGACCGCCCGGACCAACATCGCCATCGGCCGCCCCGAGGCCGTGGGCGGGGAGCGGCCCGAGGTGGTGGGCGGGGAGCGGCCCGAGGTGGTCGCGGCCGCCCGGTACGCGGGGGCCGACCGGGTGGCGGAGTCCTTGCCGCGCGGGTACGAGACCCTGCTGGCCCGGGTGTTCCGGGGCGCCTCGGAGCTCTCCGGCGGGCAGTGGCAGAAGTTCGGCCTGGCCCGGACGCACTACCGCGACGCCCGCGTCCTGATCGTGGACGAACCCACCTCCGCGCTCGACCCGGAGGCGGAGATCGCGGCCTTCGACAGCATCCGGGGCCTGGCCGGGCCGCAGCGGGCGGTGGTCCTGGTCACGCACCGGATGTCGGGGGTGCGGCACGCCGATGTGATCTACGTGCTGCACGAGGGGCGCCTGGTCGAACAGGGCAGCCACGAGGCCCTGTTGCGCCGCAACGGGCGCTACGCGGCGATGTTCCGGATGCAGGCCGAGCAGTACGGGCACGACGGCGCCGCCGGCGGACCGCCCGCCGCCACCGTTCCGCGCCAGAGCACGGCGGCGGACAATGCAGCGGGCCACGACACCAGGGGAGGCACCACGGCCGACTGACGCGAAGGGCGCGGCAGCCCCTGAGGAGGCTGCCGCGCCCGATCCCGCCCGCTCCCCGGACTACTTCGGGGCGACCAGGGTCCGCTCGGCGCCGAACGCGGCGCCGGTGTGCGCGTACATGGTGGTCTCCCCGTCGGACCAGCGGATGAGGAGGTCGTCCGGCCAGCCGTTGGAGTCGTAACTGCCCGCGGTCATCACCACGTCGTGGGTCCAGATGCTCGCGGGCGCGGCCATCTGGATCTCGTTGCCGATCCCGCCGGGGCCCGTCTCCTGGAACTGCGAGACCCGGCCGTCCGACCAGCGCACGAGGGTGTCCCAGTTCGCGCCGCCCGTGAAGTCACCAGCGGTGACCAAAGTGGCTTGCTTCCAGGCGTCGTTCGCGGCCAGCAGCTGGTGTTCCGTGCCGAAGCCGCGGTCGCCGACCGCCGTGTAGTCGGTGACTTCGCCGTCGCTCCAGCGCACGAGCAGGTCGCTCACGTTGTTCGCCGTACCGAAGTTGCCCGCCGCGATCTGGTCGGCGTGGCTCCAGACGGAGCCGGAGTCGGCCAGCTTGATGCCGCCGCCCAGCCCGTTCGCGCCGATGTCCGGCAGGATCCGCACCTCGCCGCTGGTCCACACGGCCAGCAGGTCGTAGCCGCTGCCGCCGGAGAAGTCGCCGCCGGTCAGGGACTTGACGCCCTGCCAGGTCGGGCCGGGTGCGGCGAGCCTGCGCTCGCCCGCGAAGCCGCCCGTGCCGTCACCGGTGTAGAGCGTGACCTCGCCGTCGGTCCACACCACGACGAGGTCTCCCTTGCCGTCCCCGGTGTACTCGCCGGAGGCCAGCAGCCGCGCGTGCGACCAGGTCTCGCCGGTGCCCATGGAGTAGGGCAGCGCGGGCTGCTGGTAGCCGCCGGTACGGGTGACGTGCTGGCCCTTCTTGGCCTCCTCGTAGAGGCGGAAGAACCAGTCGCCGTGCATGGGGCTGTAGGTGTTCTCGTTGTAGGCGGGATCACTGCTGCCGACGGCGGGGCCGCCGCCGTTGAAGCCGCCGACGTTGCCGATGATCTCACCGACACCCGTGGTCCAGTCGATCCTGGAGAACCAGGGACCACCGGATACCCCGTCCCACATCCCGGCGCACTTCGACTGGATCTGGTAGAAGCCCGGCAGCCACTCCGTACGCACCGGACAACGCACCGCGTGGTCCTCGGGGTTGTGACTGGAGGGGTAACCGACCATCGTCACGTCGTTGATGTAACCCGGCGTACGCGCCAGCGTGTTGGCACCCACCACGTCCTGGGCGTTCTTGCCCGCCGACGACGGTTCCAGGCGCCCGAAGGCGAAGTCCAGGTCCGAATCCGCGGACTTGCTGCCCTTCACGAAACGGTTGTCGCGGAAGAAGTCCCCGACCCGGTAGAACCCGTAGGTCTGCTTGTCCAGGCTGTACTCGGTCCGGTACCAGGGCACGAAGACGACCGCGCTGCCGAAGGCGCAGTGCCCCGCGGTCAGGATCAGGTTGTGGCCCGGGCTGTCCACCACGCTCGCCGAGCACCCGTGGGCGCGCATCTCACCGGTGTCCGGATCGGCGGAGTAACTGAACAGCACACCGACGGACTTGGGACCGAGGATGTGCTCCGCGGTCGGCATGGAGGCCGCGGCGGACAAGGCTCCCGGCTTGGGCAGCTTGGGAGCCTTGGGCGGCGCGGGTGCGGTCCGGGCGCTGACGGGGACCGAGGGCCGCGCCGGGTCAACGGCCGTGGCCATGCGCTCGCGCGTCCAGAACTTGACGGCGTCCGCGTCCGTCCAGGTCACGGAGGCCGCCGTCGGCGCCGGGCTCGGCGACCCGCTCGGCGAGGGCGAGATGGTCGCGCTCGGCGAAGGGGACGCGGTCTCCTTCGGCGCGGGCACCGAGGACGTGGACTTGGGCGTGGGCGTGGGTGTGGGCGTGGGCGTGGGTGTGGTCCGCGCGGACGCGGAGACCGCCGGAGGGGACGCCGGTCCCGGAGCGGGGCTGGTCACGGGCGCGGCCTGGGCGACGAAGCCGCCGCTCGCCATGATCAGCGCGGCGCCGACCACCGAGACGCCCAGACGGCGTATGCGACTGGATGAGGGGTACAAGGTTCACTTTCCGGTTCAAAAGGCAGGGCACAGCACAGCGGTAAGAAAGTCAGGGGCATGACACGCCGAGGGCGGAGTGCCAGCGGGGGGAAGGTGGGGAATGGGGGCGGGTCGAAGAGGGCCGTTACGCGCGGTCCGGTTCCCCGCGGCGGCGCCGGGCGATCACCGTCCGGATCACCGCCGCCAGTCCGAGGAGCGCGGCGGCGGCGACCCCGCCGATCAGCCACGGCTTGGTGTCCGCCACCGGATCACCGGCGATGGTCACCCGCCGGGTGGTGGTCTCCTTGCCGCGATGGCTGACGGCGGTCATGGTGTACGTTCCCGCCGCCACCCCGCTCCGGACCCGGGCGTGCCCCGCGTAGACGGTGCCGCCGTCGTCGCATTTGCAGCCGGGGTCGTCCGGGCTGTCCTGCCGGAGCGTCACCGGACCGTCGAAGACGGGTGAGGTGACCACCACCGTCTTCTCGCCGTCCGCGGGCCGGTAGTCGGTCAGGACCACGAGGGCCTCCGCCCCCGGGCGGACCGGGTTCGACACGTCGCCGCCCAGGAACTCCTCCCTCGGGCCGAAGGCGAACCGGGTGATGTCCGCGGCGCCCGCCGCGACGACCTGGAGCTGGGCGGTGGCGACCGTACGGCCCTCACTGCTCGCGGTGACGGGGTAGCTCCCGGGGGCGATGTCGGCACGGACCCGGTACGTGTGCGCCGGATCGGCGGCCCGCCCGGTCCCCGGCTGCCCTCCCGGCTCGGGGACGAACGGCACCGGCTCGGCCAGGGCGGGCGAGGAGACGACGGCCTCCTTCCAACCTTCGGGCATGCCTTCGAGCCCGATCCAGATCTGGCCGCCCGTTTCGATCTGGGCGAAGGGGCCGGAGAAGCCCAGCCGGGGCCCGGCATCGGCCGCCGGTGAGGATGGAGACGAGGACGAGGACGAGGACGAGGACGCGGGCGACGGCACGGGTGACGCGGCGGCCGGACCGACCGGACCCACCGTCGCGAGCAGGACGAGACCGGTCGCGCACACGGCCCTGGCGGCCCTGGCGGCCCCCGCGCCCCCACCGAACGGCTTCGACATGTGGCGTCCCTCCCCTCGCGGTCCCCCGGACCTTCCGGACTCCCCGGACTGCCATCGTCTGATCATGGAAGCACTCTGCCAAGCCCGGGCGCGGATCTCCATCACATTCCCGCCCCGCCGCGCCACCGAACGCGGTACCCGTCACCTGATGAAGTGAATTACCCCTTGTCCCACTGACATCCGGGGCAGAGGCCTGCTGATCTCGTGCGGGGGCGCGGGCGGAACCGCCCCCCGCGCCCCCGACGAAAGGCCGATCCTCCCGTGACGCAGCCGTTCCAACTGCCGGATTTCTATCTGCCGTATCCGGCGCGCCTGAACCCCCACCTCGAGTCGGCCCGCACCCACACCAAGCAGTGGGCGCGCGACCTCGGGATGCTGGAGGGCTCCGGCGTCTGGGAGGAGCACGACCTCGACTCGCACGACTACGCCCTGCTCTGCTCCTACACCCACCCGGACTGCGACGGCGAGGCCCTCTCGCTGGTCACCGACTGGTACGTCTGGGTCTTCTTCTTCGACGACCACTTCCTCGAAATGTACAAGCGCTCCCAGAACCGGGACGGCGCCAAGGCGTACCTGGACCGGCTCGCCGCCTTCATGCCCATGGACCTGGCCGACGGCTTCCCGGACGCCACGAACCCGGTGGAGGCGGGCCTCGCCGACCTCTGGGCCCGCACCGTCCCGCACATGTCGAGGGACTGGCGGGAACGGTTCTCCTTGAGCACCGAGAACCTGCTCAACGAGTCGATGTGGGAACTCGCCAACATCAACATCGGGCGGATCGCGAACCCGCTGGAGTACATCGAGATGCGCCGCAAGGTGGGCGGCGCCCCCTGGTCGGCGGGTCTGATCGAGTACGTGTCGGCCGAGGTGCCCGCCCGTGTCGCGCACTCGCGTCCCCTCGGGGTGCTGCGCGATGCCTTCTCGGACGCCGTGCACATCAGGAACGACATCTTCAGCTACCAGCGCGAGGTGGCGGACGAAGGTGAACTCTCCAACGCGATTCTGGTGTTGGAGACGTTCCTGGACTGCACCACCCAGGAGGCGGCCGAGGCCTCCAACGATCTGCTCACCTCCCGGCTCCAGCAGTTCGAGCAGACCGCGCTCACCGAGCTGCCCCAGCTCTTCGCCGACCAGGCCATGGACCCGGCGGAGATCGCGGCGGTCCTCGCCTACACGAAGGGCCTGCAGGACTGGCAGTCCGGCGGCCACGAATGGCACATGGTCTCCAGCCGCTACATGAACAAGGAGGCGCGGTCCACCCCCGCCCTCACCCTGCCCTTCCTGCCCTCCGGGCTCGGCACCACCGCGATCGACGTCCGTTCGGTGTTCGCTCCGCGCGCCATGGACCTGCGCCGGCGCAGCTTCACCCACGTCCCGTTCGAGCGCACCGGGCCGTCCGTGATCCCGGACATCCGGATGCCCTTCGCCCTCGAACTGAGTCCCCACCACCGCCACGCCCTGGAGGAGTCGGTGGCCTGGTGCCGCAGGATGGGCCTGCTCGACCCCCAGCCGGGCGACCCCGCTTCGGCGATCTGGACCGAAGACAGGCTCCGGGGCTACGACTTCGCCCTCTGCTCGGCCGGAATCGACCCGGACGCCACGCCCGAGGCCCTCGCCCTCAACGCGTGCTGGCTGAGCTGGGGAACGTACGCGGACGACTACTACCCCGTCGCCTTCGCGCAGTCGAAGAACCTGACCGCCGCCAAGGCCGTCACCGCCCGGCTGATCGGCATGGTCCCGGTGGATCCCGCCGACGCGCTGGTGCCGGTGACGCCCATGGAGCGCGGGCTCGCCGATCTGTGGCGGCGCACCGCCGCCGACATGGACGAGACCGTCCGCGGTGAGTTCCGGGCGACGCTCGTGGACATGCTGGAGAGCTGGCTGTGGGAGGTGGGGAACCAGATCGCGAACAGGATCCCGGACCCCGTCGACTACGCCGAGATGCGCCGCGCCACCTTCGGCAGCAATCTGACGATGTACCTGTGCCGGCTGGGGCAGGCCGGCCGCGGCATCCCCGACGAGGTCTACCGGTCCGGGACCATCCGGTCCCTGGAGAACGCCGCCGCCGACGCCGCGTGCCTGATCAATGACATCTTCTCGTACCAGAAGGAGATCGAGGTCGAGGGCGAGGTGCACAACTACGTGCTCGTCACCCGGAACTTCTTCGACATCGACTACGCCAAGGCGCTGCACATCTGCCATGCGCTCCTGACCCGGCGCACCGAGGAGTTCGAGCACATCGTGGCGGCCCAGCTGCCGGTCCTGTGCGAGGACTGGAAGCTCGGCCGGGAAGCCCGGGCCGGGCTCGACGCCTATGTCCACGAGCTGCAGGACTGGCTGGCGGGCATCCTCAACTGGCACCAGAAGGCCCGGCGTTACCGAGAGGAGGACCTGCACGGCCCGGCGAACGGCCCGGGTGCGCGCCCGGCCGCCGGATCCACGGCCGTGTTCCCCCTGTGGAGCCCGGACTTCGGGATGTCGGCGGTCAAGGTGATCGACGCACTCAGGACCGCCGCCACCCCTGGCTAGAACTCGTCGGCCGTGTGCGGCAGCAGCTCGGTGCGCAGGGCGTCGTCGAGGGCCGCGGCCGCGCCCGGGGTGCGTTCCTCGACGAGCCCGGCGTGGACCAGCTCCACGACCCGGGTGCCGCCGAGGTAGCAGGCCGCCAGGTCGCGGACGTCGAGCACCAGGTCCGCGGCCTCCCCGGTGGCCTCGTACGTCGCCCCGTCCGGGCCGGCCGCCAGCCGGAACCGGCCCGCGTTGGCGGGCAGGCGTACGTCGGCCACCTCCAGCACCAGATCGACCGGCGCCGCCCACGCCCGCGCGGTCAGCGCCGCCCGTACGTCGATCAGCCGCAGCCACAGCGCGGGGAACCGCTCCGTCACCCGCACCTGGTCCCGGTCGGCGGCGAAGTGCAGCAGCGGATCGTCGGCCGGGCGGCCCCAGGCGACCACCTTGCCGGTCAGGTCGAGGGCGGCGAGGCAGCTCCAGAGGGCGGCGGCCACGGCCGGTGTGTCCGCCTCCAGTTCGTAGACCTGGACCACCCCGGGGACCTTGAGGGGACCGCTGTCGTCCTCCGGCTTCGTGCGGTACAGGACGTAACCGGCGAGCGGCCGCCCCGGCTCCCCCAGCGCGATGATCCGCGGCGGGCTCAGCTCCTCGTCCTCCTCGTCCTCCTCCCGCAGCCACTCCTCGCGCCAGCGGTAGGCGTCCCGGGTCGGGCGTCCGGCCCGCAAGGAGCGGGAGGCCTCGTGGTAGGGGCCGAGCACGTCCGGGGCGTCGGCCGGGTCGACCAGGCGCAGCGGGCGCCCGTCGGGGGTGATGCGCAGGGCGAGCGGGCGGGTCGAGTCGATCTCGATGGTGGTGCCCTGGGTGGCCGCCCCGTAGCCGAAGCGGCCGTAGATGAGGGATTCGGAAGCCCAGAGCGCGGCCAGGGGCCGCCCGGCGGCGGCCGTGCGCCGCAGCATCTCCCCCATCAGCGCGGTGAGGACACCGCGGCGCCGGTGGGTGGGGGCGACGGAGACGAAGGTGAGCCCGGGGCAGGGCAGATCGGCCCCGGGCACCGAGAGCCGGAAGTCGTGGGCGGCCATGAAGCCGACCAGCGCGTCCCCGTCGTAGGCGGCGAGCCGTTCGCAGCCGCGCAGCATCGTGTGATGGTGCTCGCGCACCTCCTTCTCGGGGCGGTCGTGGAAGACCATGTACGCGAGTTCCAGGGCCCGGTCGATATCGGCCTCGGGCACCTCACGAATCTCCACCGACTTGTCTCCGCTCCGCTCCACACCCATGTCCGCCATGATCGGGAGACTAATCGCTCATTGCGGACTGGTCACCTCATAATGGCTGGATTCGCCTGCCTGACGAGTTCCAGCGCCTGCTCCGGGAACCAGTCCCCCGCCCGGGGAGCGGCCCTCCCGCGCTCGGGGTCCAGCGGTCCCGTCGTTCCGCGCAGGCAGGCGCCGTCCGATGCGCCCGGTGTCTTGATCCAGAGCCGGGCGTCCTCCAGCGGGTCCCCGGTGTCGGTGGTGGGGCGGGCGCCGAGGCCCCGGCCCGGCGGATTGCACCAGTCCTGCGGATCCTGGTACTTGCCCGCGGGGGCGGTCCAGGCGCCCCGGCCGTTGCGGCCGGTGTCGGTGACGTAGTGCTTCCCTACGTTGTTCTGCGGGACCGGGCGAGCCCTTCGTATGGTTCTCCCACCCAGGGGCGACGGGTGTGGCTTGTAGTGCTTTGCCTTCGATGGCTATGGATGATTGGCCGCCCGTCGCCCCACGACGCCTCGGCTGCCAATTAGGAATTGCGAATGATCGCACTGTAGGGAATCGACAGCGAGGTCGTCCGTCGGGAGGTACCAGCACCCACCGCACGGAGGCACCACATGGCCACCATCTGGGCCGGCATCGACGCAGGAAAGACTCATCACCACTGCGTCGCGATCGACGAGAGCGGCCGTCGGCTGCTGTCCCGACGTGTCGCCAACGACGAACCCGAACTACTAGCTCTCCTCTCAGACGTCCTGGCCCTGGGCGACGAAGTGACCTGGGGCATCGACCTGGCCGACGGCGGAGCCGCCCTGGCCATCACGATTCTCCTCAACCACGACCAGCCGGTGCTCTACCTCTCCGGCCGTGCCATCAACCGCGCGTCGGAGGGCTACCGGGGTGACGGCAAGACCGATGCCAAAGATGCCGCCGTCATCGCCGACCAGGTCCGTGTCCGGCGGGATCTTCAGCACTTACGACTTGGCGATGCGACTGCCACCGATCTCAAAATCCTCACGGGCCGACGCATGGACCTGGTCGCCGACCGCACTCGCACCGTCAACCGCCTCCGAGCTCAGCTGACCGGCATCTTCCCTGGCCTGGAGCGGGTTCTGGACCTCACTCACGCCGGTCCTTTGATGCTGTTGACCGGCTACCAAACCCCCGGCGGCATCCGGCGGCTCGGAGCCAAGCGCATGACCACCTGGCTCCGCAACCGCAGCGTCCGCAACCCTGACCAGCTTGCCGAGACCGCCTTCCAGGCCGCCGAACGTCAGCACACCAGCCTGCCCGGGGAGGAGCTGACCGCTCGGTTGGTGCACGCACTGGCGAAGGATGTGCTGAACCTCAACCAGCGCATCGCCGAGCTCGACAAGCTCATCGAGGCCCGATTTCGCGACCACCGACACTTCGACGTGATCACCAGCATGCCCGGAGTGGGCGTCACCCTTGGCGCTGAATTCGTGGCCGCCACCGGCGGCGACATGAGCGTCTTCGGTACTCCCGACCGGCTTGCCGGCTTCGGCGGAGTTGCCCCAGCACCGCGGGACTCAGGGAAGATCAGCGGGAACTTGCGTCGGCCCCAGCGATACAACCGCAGACTTCAACGCGTCTTCTACACCTCCGCGTTACTCAGCATCCAGCGTAACGAGGAGTCACGCCGGTTCTACGATCGCAAACGCGCCGAGGGCAAGCGTCATACCCAGGCCGTCCTCGCGCTCGCACGCCGTCGCGTCAACGTCCTCTGGGCTCTTCTGAGGGATGAACGGCGCTACGAACCCATGCCACCCTTGGGCATGGAGGCTTGACAAACGGCATTAGGAATCATCCGGGCCCGGGCGGCGACGCCGAGGTGCGTGGCCAGCCAGGCGCGGGTCTCGGCGCGCGGGCGCCACTGGTCGGGGCAGTCGGCGGCGCTGCCGCCGGCCTCGACGTGGGCGAGACAGGCCGAGACGAGGGTGGCGAACCAGCTGTTGGCCTCGTCGGACTGGTAGTTGGAGACGTTGACGGCGAAGCCGGTGGCGCCCGCCACGCCCGCCTGCCGCAGCCGGGGCACGATGTCGTTCACGGTGTGCCAGGCGGCGTGCCCCGTGTCGAGGTACACGTCGGTGGCGATCCCGGCTTCCAGGGCGCGGACGGCGTACCCGATCTCCGCGTAGCGGGCGGCGGTCCTGGCCCGGGCCTGGTCCCGCGCGGACGGCGCGCACTCCGCGGGCAGCAGGGCCAGCGAGTCGGGCTCCAGGATCACGGTCACCCGGCGGCTGCCGATGCCGCGGGCGACCGCGTCGATCCAGTCCCGGTAGGCCGCGCTGTCGGCGGCGCCGCCCGCGGAGTACCGGGAGCAGTCCCGGCCCGGCACGTTGTAGAGCACCAGCACGGGCAGCGCCCCCTGGCGGGCGGCGTCGTCGGTGACCTCCCGCGCCCGCGCCTGCGCCAGGGCGGGGCTCTGGTCGCCGAGCCAGACGGCGTGCGGGGTGGCGGCCATCGCGGTGATCCCGGCGGCCTCCCTCAGGTGCCCGGCGGCGGCCAGTTCCCGCGCCTGGCGGGCGGCTCCGGGGTGGGCCGGGGGGACGAAGAGCGGCCGCCCGGGACCGGGAGCGGCCCTGGTCGTTCCGAAGGGGAAGGGCGGGGCGGGGGTCGCGGCGGTCGCGGACGCGGGCCCGGCGAGCGCGGCGATCACGGCGACGAGCAGGCCCGTACGGGCGAGCCGGGAGAGGTGGGCGAGGTGTCGGTGGCGCATGCGCCACGACGCTCGCGCAGCCGCGCCGCCCGGGTCAAGCGGCGTTACCCGGGCGGCGGAACGGCGCAACCCGTGTGGAGCCCGCCACCGGGCCCGGTTGCGGCCGGGCGGGGCCGGCCATCCCCAGCCCCGCCGGCGATCGAGGCGCGCCCGCGCACCGCACGGGACGCACCCCGCCGACGCACGGGACGCACCCCGCCGACACCGCGAACGCCCACCGCGGGCTCGCACCCGCACCGCACGGGACGCACCCCGCCGACACCGCGAACGCCTACCGCGGGCTCGCACGCCTCCGGCGGGCCCTCAAACGCCGGGCAGGCTGAAACAAGACCGTCTCGCCCTCCGCTACGGCCGCCCCACACCGACCGCCCCGTACGAACCCCGCCCCGCGCCCCTCAGCCCCGCCGGCGATTGAGGCGCCCCCGGAGGGCAGACATCCCGCAGGCCGCCAACTCACCCCAACCACCTCACCGCAGGCCGGAGCCCGACGCCAGACCGAATCCGCCCCGGGGCTAACCGCAACCGGCCCCCCGCGGATGCGGCCACGCATCCGGCGTACGGATCACCGCACGGCCGGGCCCGTCCAGCCCGCCGGGACGTGCCCGAGCCGCACCCGCTGCGGGTGGTCACCGACCGGGACGGAGACCCGCTTGGTGCCGGTGGCGAAGTCGATGGCCGTCACCCGGTCGGCGCCGCTCTCGGAGATCACGCAGGCCGTTCCGTCACCGTCGACCGTGGCCCAGTACGGCTTGTCGGCGGGCACGAGCGGCCCCTCGGCGAGGGTGGCCCGGTCCACGACGGTGGCGTAGTCGTCCATGGTGCCCGCGATGCAGAGCTTGGCGCCGTCGGGGCTCATGGACATCCCGTGGTGGCGGGAGTCGTTGACCCAGGTCGTGCGGTCGGCGCTGGTGGCCGGGTTCACGGGCAGGGTCTTGATCCGGGTGATCTTGTCGGTGGCCACGTCGTACTCCAGGAAGCCGTTGAAGAACGACACCTGGAAGTAGAGCTTCGACTCGTCGGGGCTGAACGACATGGGGCGGATGGCGTCGGAGAGGTCCTTGCGGCCGAAGGCGTCGAGCCGCTCCCGCATGTCGATCACGCGGACCGTGCGGAACGTCTGCGTGTCGACGACCGTGATCTTCCGGTCGCCCTTCGTCCAGTCCAGCCACGGCGCGTCGAGCGACGAGGTGACGTCCCCGATGGAGCTGTTCCACAGGTAACGGCCGTCGTGGCTGAAGGTGTTCTCGTGCGGCTTGTCGCCGGTGCCGAAGGAGCCGAGCTGGCGGCCCGTGGCGATGTCCAGGACGTGCACGGTGTTGGCGGTGGAGGCGGAGACCGCGACCCGGGTGCCGTCCGGGGAGACCGCCATGTGGTCGGCCCGGTAACCGGCCACGGGGAAGCGCCAGTTGATCCGGCCCGTGCGCACATCGACGGAGACGACGTCGGCGAAGCTGGGGCGGGAGACCACGACGGCGCTACCGTCCGGGGTGGTGTACATGTCGTCCACGAACTGGTCGTGGCCCTCCCCGGCGGTGGCGCGGATCCCCAGGAAGAAGCCGAGCTTGACCGGGTTCAGGTAGATCTCCCGGAGCCGCTCCTCCTTGTCCGGGATCACGTTGACCCGGCCGATCCTGGCGAGGTCACCGGTGGAGGCGAGGACGTCGGCGGTCCCCTCCCAGTTGTTCCCGACGAACAGCACCTCGCGCAGGGCGGGGTCGGCCGCGGCGGCGGGGGCGGCGCCGGCCGCGGGCGCCGGGCCCGCCGCGAGCAGGGCCGCGGCCAGGGCGCAGACGACCGGCAGGACGCGTACCGATGAGGTCCCGGACATTCGCTCAACTCCGTTGCGAGGGGGCGCTGTTACCGGCGGGTAAAATAGAGGGAACAGCTGAAGGGCGCAACCCCCACGGGGTCACGCCCTTCTTCCGGCTCTACGCGTCACTCCTTCAAGCGACGACGCCTATCCTGCCGACCACCGCGCCCGAACCGTCGTGGTGGATCGGGGTGTGCGCGCCGGTGAGGGCGCGGCCGCTGCCGCCGCGCCGGCTGGCCACGATCTCGGCGGCGATGGACAGGGCCGTCTCCTCGGGCGAGCGGGCGCCGAGGTCCAGGCCGATGGGCGAGCGCAGCCGGGCGAGTTCCATCTCGGTGACCCCGACGGCGCGCAGGCGCGCGTTGCGGTCCTCGTGGGTGCGCCGCGATCCCATCGCGCCGACGTAGGCGACCGGAAG
>NZ_JBEOXE010000069.1:0-39892 GCF_040296485.1 Streptomyces sp. NPDC002138
GGCTTGCCCGCGGACGGCGGGGGCGGGACGGCGCCCGGGGCCGCGGCGGGCGGAGCGCCCGCCGGACCGGCGGGCGCCGCGGAGGACGGCGGGGCGGACGGCGCGGGAGAGGGCGCGGCGGCGGGCGGCGCGCTCTGCGGGGCCGCGGCCGGGGGCGGCGGGGAGGGCGGCGCGGGGGCCTCGGCGGCGGTCGGCGTACCGCTGACCTTGCCGTCGGGGCCGAGGAAGACGGGGCTGCCGCCGGGCACCAGGCCCAGCTCGCGGGCCCGCCGCTCCAGCGCGTCGGGCGCCGACTGCGCGTCCACGTCGCGCTGCAGGGCCTGCTGCTCGTCGGTGAGCGAGGTGGTCTCCTTCTTCAGCTTGCTGAGCTGGAAGGATCCCTGGTTGAGCGCCGAATTCAGCAGCAGCAGGCTGATCAGCCCGCCGCCGAGGAGGACGACGACCAGCAGCACGAAGGGCGTCCGCCCGGCCTTGGTCACCCGGCCTCCTCCCGGCGCTCGGCCCGCCCGCGCGCGCCCGCGCCGCCCCGGCTCACAGCTCCGCCGCCCGGATCCGCTCGACTCCCCGGCAGCGGGCCGGGGCGGCGCGGCGGTTCTCCGCGATCTCCTCCTCCGTCGGCAGCTCCGCGCCGCGGGTGAGCAGCTTCAGCTTCGGCTGGTACTTCTCCGGTACGACCGGCAGCCCGGGCGGCGCCGTGTTCGCGGCGCCCGCCGCGAACACCTGCTTGACCAGCCGGTCCTCCAGCGAGTGGTAGGACAGCACCGCGATCCGGCCGCCGACGGCGATCCGGTCCACGGCCGCCGGGATCGCCCGCTCCAGCCCCGACAGCTCGCCGTTGACCTCGATGCGCAGGGCCTGGAAGGTCCGCTTGGCCGGGTTGCCGCCGGTCCGCTTGGCCGCCTGGGGCAGCGCGTCGCGGATCAGTTCGACCAGCCGGGCGCTGTTGCTGAAGGGTTCCTTCTCCCGTTCGCGCACCACGGCGGAGACGATCCGCTTGGCCTGCTTCTCCTCGCCGTACTGGCGCAGGATCCGCACCAGCTCGCCCGGCGGGTAGGTGTTCAGGACCTCGGCGGCGCTCATGCCCGTCGTCTGGTCCATCCGCATGTCCAGCGGCGCGTCCTGCGCGTAGGCGAAGCCGCGGTCGGCCTCGTCCAGCTGCATCGAGGAGACGCCGAGGTCGAAGAGGATGCCCTGGACGGTGGGCGTGCCGAGGCCGTCCAGCACCTCGGCCAGGTCGGCGTAGATCGCGTGCACGAGGGTCGCGCGGTCGCCGAACCGCGCGAGCCGCTCGCCGGAGAGCCGCAGCGCCTCCTTGTCGCGGTCGAGCGCGATCAGGCGCGCTTCGGGGAACCGGGTCAGCAGGGCCTCGCTGTGGCCGCCGAGGCCGAGGGTGCAGTCGACGACGACGGCCCCGGGCCTTTCCAGCGCCGGGGCCAACAGGTCCAGGCACCGCTGGAGCATCACCGGGACGTGTCGGGACTCGCTAGTCAAAGCGCCCTCTCAGTTAACGGCGCGGCAGGCGCACGCACCACCGGGCCGGCCGGTGAGCCGGAGGAGGCCGGGCCGTGCGTACGCGCCGCGCACGCGGAGTTCTTCGGGGGCCGGGAGGCCGGTGAGGGCCGGGCCCCGGCCGGTTCGCGCCACTTTAGTCCAACGGTCGCCGCGGTCAACGAACCGCCCCGCGCGCCGTGCGCCGCACTCCGGACGAACGCGCGAATCCCCCGAATCACCCGGACGGGCGCCCCCGCCCCACCCTTGTGGGTTAGCTCACAACAAGGTCCATTGACGTTCTTTGTCCCTCCTCACTCCCTGCCCGCACCAGCCGTGACCACTACCGTCGTACCCATGACGACTTCCGCACACCTGCCTGCCGACTCCGCTCCCGAGTCCCCGGAGCGCGACACCGTCACCGACCGCCTGGTGCGGGCGAACGCCCGCTACGCCGCGGAATTCACCGACCCGGGCATGGACGCCCGGCCGGTCCTGCGCGTGGCCGTGGTGGCCTGTATGGACGCCCGCCTCGACCTGCACGCCGCCCTCGGCCTCGAACTGGGCGACTGCCACACCATCCGCAACGCGGGCGGCGTGGTCACCGACGACACCATCCGCTCGCTCACCATCAGCCAGCGGGCCCTGGGCACCCGCAGCGTGATACTGATCCACCACACCGGCTGTGGCCTGGAGAACCTGACCGAGGACTTCCGCCACGAGCTGGAGGACGAGGTCGGCCAGCGCCCCGCCTGGGCCGTCGAGGCCTTCCGCGACGTGGACCAGGACGTCCGCCAGTCCATGCAGCGCGTGCGGACCAACCCCTTCCTGCCCCACCGCGACGATGTGCGAGGCTTCGTCTTCGACGTGCACACCGGGCTCCTGCGCGAGATCAATCCCGCCTCTTGAGTGACACCAGGCCGTAACGCCGTCAACAATGTGTTTTTCGGGGTGGGCCGGACACGCGCGAACGGGCGTCGGCCCGGTGAAAAAGGGCCGAGGAGAACCAGGTGACCACGTATGACGACCGAGCGAATCTCGCTGACCTGACCACGACGGCGGAGCGCATCCGCCGTTCGGTCGAGAGCGTGATCGAGGGCAAGCCCGAGGTCGTCCGCCTCGCCCTGACCGTGCTGCTCGCCGAGGGACACCTGCTGATCGAGGACGTGCCCGGGGTCGGCAAGACCATGCTGGCCAAGACCCTGGCCAAGTCCATCGACTGCTCGGTGCAGCGGATCCAGTTCACCCCGGACCTGCTGCCCTCCGACATCACCGGCGTCAGCATCTACGACCAGCAGCGCCACGAGTTCGAGTTCAAGCCGGGCGCGATCTTCGCCCAGATCGTGATCGGCGACGAGATCAACCGGGCCTCGCCGAAGACCCAGTCGGCGCTGCTGGAGTCGATGGAGGAACGCCAGGTCACCAGCGACGGGCAGACCTACCGGCTGCCCTCGCCCTTCATGGTGGTCGCCACCCAGAACCCGGTGGAGATGGAGGGCACCTACCCCCTCCCCGAGGCCCAGCGCGACCGCTTCATGGCGCGGGTCTCGGTCGGCTACCCCAGCCCCGACGCCGAGCTGGAGATGCTCGACGTGCACGGCGGGCTCTCCCCGCTCGACGACCTCACCGCCGTCGCCCACGCGCACGACATCCTCAAGCTGATCGAGGCCGTCCGCGAGGTGTACGTCGCCCAGCCCGTCCGGCGCTACATCGTGGACCTCGTCTCCGCCACGCGCAGCCACCCCGAGCTGCGCCTGGGCGCCTCGCCCCGGGCGACGCTGCACCTGCTGCGCGCCGTCAAGGCCTCCGCCGCCCTGGCCGGCCGCGACTACGTCCTGCCCGACGACGTCCAGGCGCTGGCCACCCCGGTGCTCGCGCACCGGCTGCTGCCCACCGCGCAGGCCCAGCTCAGCCGCCGGACCTCCGAACAGGTGATCGCCGACATCCTCCAGCGCACCCCGGTCCCGGCCGCCGGGGCACGCGGCGAGCAGCCGCCCGGCGCGGGCGTCCGGGGCTTCTGATGAGCGCCGGTACCCCTGGCGGTGCCGGCGAGGGCGGCGGAGTGCGCGCGGCGCTCTCCGGGCTCACCACCCGCGGCCGGTCCTTCCTGGCCGCGGGCATCGCCGCCGCCGTCTGCGCCTACGTCCTGGGCCAGGCCGAGCTGCTGCGCGTCGGGCTGCTGCTCGCCGTACTACCGCTGATCTGCGTCTACGCCCTGCACCGGACCCGCTACCGGGTCTCCGGCAGCCGTCGGCTGACCCCGATGCGGGTGCCCGCGGGCGCCGAGGCCCGGGTACAGCTGCGGATGGACAACGTTTCCCGGCTGCCCACCGGCCTGCTGATGCTCCAGGACCGGGTGCCGTACGTCCTCGGGCCGCGGCCCCGCTTCGTCCTGGACCGGGTGGAGCCGGGCGGCCGCCGCGAGGTGTCCTACCGGGTCCGCTCCGACCTGCGCGGGCGCTATCCGCTGGGCCCGCTCCAGCTGCGCCTGGCCGACCCCTTCGGGCTGGTCGAGCTGACCCGCTCGTTCAGCACCTACGACACCCTCACCGTCATCCCGCGCACCGAGCCGCTGCCGCCCGTGCGCCTGGCCGGCGACTCCTCCGGCTACGGCGACGGCAGCCTGCGCGCGCTCGCCCTCGCCGGTGACGACGACGTGATCCCGCGCGGCTACCGCCAGGGCGACGACCTGCGCCGCGTCCACTGGCGCTCCACCGCCCGCTACGGCGAGCTGATGGTGCGCCGCGAGGAACAGCCCCAGCGCAGCCGGGCCACCGTGCTGCTGGACACCCGGCGCACGGCCTACGAGGGCGCGGGCCCCGACTCGGCCTTCGAGTGGGCCGTGTCCGGCGCCGCCTCGGCCCTGGTCCACCTGCTGGAGCGGGGCTTCTCGGTCCGGCTGCTGACCGACACCGGGAACTCGGTGCCGAGCGAGGGCGCGGGCGGCTTCTCCTCCGGCGGCCAGGAGTCCGCCGAGGCGGCCGGGCTGATGATGGACACCCTCGCGATCGTCGGGCACTCCGACGGCGCCGGGCTCTCGCGCGCCCACGACGCGGTGCGCGCCGGCCACGACGGGCTGCTCATCGCCTTCTTCGGCGAGCTGGACGACGTACAGACCTCGATGGCCGCGAAGATGCGCGGCCGCTCGGGCGGGGCGGTCGCCTTCGTGGTGGACTCCGCCGCCTGGGCCGACCCCACGGCCGCCCCCGGCGGGGCGCCGCCCCACCTGGCCGAACGGCTGCGGCAGCTGCGCGACGCGGGCTGGACCGCGGTCGCCGTGCCCCCCGGGATCTCCTTCGCCGATCTGTGGCGGCAGGCGGGCGCGGGCCAGGGCAACGACGCGAACACCTCCGGAGGCAGGACATGAGCGGCCGGGCGAGACTGACCCTCTTCGCGCTGCTGGCGACCCTCCTCACCTCGGGCGCCCTGCTGCCGCTGGTGCACCCGGCGACCTGGATGTTCCAGGCCGCGGTGCTGGCGGCCGTGCAGAGCGCGGTGGGCGCGGCGGCCCGGCGGGTGCCCCTGGCGCGGCCGCTGACGGTGGCCGCGCAACTGCTGGTGAGCCTGCTCCTGCTCATGCTGCTCTTCGCCGGACGGGGCGCCTCCACCGGCTCGGGGCCGCTGGCGTACCTGGTGACGGACTTCGGCGGGCTCTACGAGCAGGGGGTGCGGGACGTCGGCGAGTTCGCGCTGCCCGCGCCGCTGACGGACGGCATCCGGCTGCTGCTGATCTCCGGGGTGCTGCTGATCGGGCTGCTCGTGGACCTGCTGGCGGTGACCGTACGGGCCGCGGCGGCGGCCGGGCTGCCGCTGCTCGCGCTGTACTCGGTGGCCGCGGGTCTGGGCGGCGGAGGCGGCGCGTCCTGGCTGTGGTTCGTCCTGTCCGGCTGCGGCTACCTGCTGCTGCTCCTGGCGGAAAGCCGGGACCGGCTCGCCCAGTGGGGCCGGGTCTTCGGCGGCGCGGCTCCGGGCGGACGCCCCGGGAGTGCGGGCCCCGGCGGCGGCGGGAGCCGTCCGCTGGCCCCCGTACGCACCGGGCGGCGGATCGGCGCGGTCGCGCTCGGGCTCGCCCTCGCGGTCCCGGCGGCCCTGCCCGCGCTGAGCGGCGGGCTGCTGGACTCCCAGGGCGGCGGGGGCGGCGGGGGCCTGGGCACCGGGATCGCGCAGGCGGTCAACCCGCTGGTGGCCCTCCAGGACAGCCTCAACACGCAGGACAACCGCGAGGTGCTGAAGTACCGGACGGACAGCAAGGAACTCTCCGAGCAGTACCTGCGGATCCTCTCCCTGGACCAGTTCGACGGCGTCAAGTGGGAGGCGTCCGCGCGCCCGCTGAGCGACCTGCCCGCCCGGCTGCCGGAACCGCCCGGGCTGAGCCGGGAACTCCTGGACAGCTCCACCGAGATCCGTACGAGCATCTCCGCGGCGGGCACCTACGCGCAGCGCTACCTGCCGATGCCCTACCCGGCGACCTCCGTGGACGTCCGCGGACGCTGGCGCTTCGAGCCGGTCGGGCGGACCCTGGTCGGTGAGCAGCTGGGCAAGGACAAGTACCAGAACGCCCAGGGCGCGCAGTACACCGTGCGCAGCGTCCAGCTGCGGCCGACGGCCGACCAGCTCGCGGCGGCCCCGGCCGCCGCCCCCTCGTTCCTCGGGGAGAACACCCGGCTGCCCGACAACCTGCCGGCGGTGGTCTCGGACACGGCCCGCAAGGTCACGCAGGGCGCGCGGGGCGACTACGCGAAGGCCGTGAAGCTCCAGGACTACTTCGCCGTCAACGGCGGGTTCACCTACGACACCAAGGTCGCCTCGGGCAGCGGTTCCCAGGCCATCGCGAAGTTCCTCGCGGACAAGCGGGGCTTTTGCATCCACTTCTCCTTCTCGATGGCGACGATGGCCCGCTCGCTGGGCATCCCCGCCCGGGTCGCGGTCGGCTTCGCACCCGGCACCAAGCAGGGCGACGGCAGCGTGGTCGTGACCATGCGGGACGCGCACGCGTGGCCCGAGCTGTACTTCGAGGGCGTGGGCTGGACCCGCTTCGAGCCGACCCCCCAGCGGGGCAACGCGCCCGCCTACACCCGGCCCGACGTCCCCGTCGCGCAGCCGTCCGCCTCGGCGGCGCTGCCCTCGGCCTCGGCTTCCGCCCCGGCCCCGGCCCCCTCGCAGTCCGTGGACTGCCCGCCGCAGCAGAAGCGGCTGGGCGAGTGCGGGGACGCGGCGGCGGCCGCGGGTGCGGGGGGCGGTTCCGGCGGCGTCCCGGCCGGTACGGTCATCGCCTGGTCGGCCCTGGCCGCGGCCGTCCTCGCCCTCCCCCTCCTCCCGCTCCTGTGGCGGAGCCGGGTCCGGGGGCGGCGGCTGCGCTCCGGAGATCCGCTGCTCGCGTGGCGGGAGCTGGGGGACGCGGCGTGGGACGTCGGCATCGCGCCCGACGAGGCGCTGTCGCCCCGGGCGGCGGCGGCCCGGATCATCGAGCGGGGGCGGCTGGAGGCGGATGCCGCCGATGCCGTGCGCAGGATCGCGGGGGCGGTGGAGCGCGTGCTGTACGCGCCCCCGTCCGGGGCGTCCCCGGCGCTTTCCCCGGCCCCGGACGTCCTGGCGGCCCGTACGGCGCTCCTGGCCGCGGTCTCCCGCCGCACCCGTCTGCGCGCCCTCTTCGCCCCCCGCTCGGCGGCCCGCGTCGCCTGGGCGGCCTCGGCCCGCTGGTCCGCCCTGACCCGGCGCGCCACGGCCCTGACGCAGCGCCTACGCCCCCGCCCCCGCCGCGGATCCGGTCCGTCCGGCGTCTGAGGCCCCGCCGGACGCCCCACCGGACCGCGCCCTCGAACACCCGGCGAGCCTTCGAGGGCGCGGCCTGCGCTAGCTTCGCCGCATGAACTCATTGGAACAGGTGTACGACAGGGAGTTCCGGGTGCGCGGGCTGCGCGAGCAGGGATGGGGCCGGGGACTGGTGGGCGCGGCCGCCCTCATCTGGCTGTGGGTGGCCTACCTGCTCGTCTTCCCCTTCAGCATCGAACGCAGCGCGGGCGTCAAGCCCATCGAGTGCGAGTCCCGCGCCTTCCACCAGGACGGCAGGTACAAGGTCTCGTACCAGGACGACGAGGGCGAGCGCTGCAACGCCGAGCGGGACTGGGGCCCGATACTCGCCGCCCTGCTCCTCTCCCTCCCGCTGGCCACGGTCGGTACGGCCCTGTACGCCTCCGGGACGGCGGCGGTCCGCACCTCCGCGTACGCCACCGACATGGCCCGCCTGAAGGCCACCAAGGAGATCTGAGCGGCCGCACCGGGCAGAAGCGAAACGCCGGTGGGGTGGGCTCGATCCCCCCGAGCCCACCCCACCGACGTTCCGCTCCGGCTGCCGAGCCCCCCGGCCCCGCACCCGGCGGCGGGTTCCCGCCCCACTCCGCGGCCCCGTGTCCGCGGTGCGGGCCGGGGCCCCGTCCGTCGCCCCCATTCTGCTGTCACCGCAGGTGGGAGCCCATCCGTGCGCGTACTCATTTCCACGCCTAGGTACGGATACTCAGTTCTACGCGCCCCGGGCCCCGGCCCGACACCGCCGACCGGGGCACACCAACGGCACACCACCGGCACGGCAACGGCAACGGCAACGGCCCATCAGCGGCTCCCGCTGACCCGCCCCCGCAACAACAGCGACAGCGCCGAATGCACGTCGTCGATCGACCGCTCGCTCTGGAACGACTGCCAGTCCAGCGCGGCCACCAGCACCATGCCCACCATCGCCGCCGCCGTCAGCGGCACATCGATCTCCGCGCTCAGCTCCCCCCGCTCGACCCCTTCCCGCAGCACCGTCTCCACGACGGCCACCGCCTCCTGGCGGACCACCATGAGGGTGGACTGCCAGGCCCGGTTCGTCCGCCAGAGTTCGGCGACGTACAGCTGGGTGAAGGCCGGGTAGCGGTCGATGAAGACGAGCCCGGCCCGGATCATCGCGTCGAGCGCCTCGACCCGGGTCCCGCCGCGCGCCTCGGTCTCCTCGGCGGCGGTCCGCAGGGAGACCGTCAGCAACCCGACTCCGTGCTTCAGCAGTTCCTCGAAGAGGTCGTTCTTGCTCGCGAAGTTGTAGTAGACGGTGCCCTTCGCGACTCCCGCCCGCTCGGCGATCTCGTCGACCGTGGTCGCGGAGAAGCCCTGCTCGGCGATGAGGGTGACGGCCGCTTCGTAGAGCTTCTGCCGCGTGGCCTGGCGTCGGCCCGTGCCGGCGGCGGTGCTGCTGCTGTCCATGGCGCTGATTCTCACAGGTCCCCGGCTCTCTACAGGCTCAGGTCGGGGTGCAGCCGGGACATCGACCACACCTGCTTGCCGCGGGCGGCGAGCGCGGTGAGGGCGAGGGATCCCACCGTGAAGGCGGCCAGGACGCCGAAGCCCGTCCACACGGGGGTGAGGTCGCCGCCGGTGATCAGGCGGCGCAGGCCCTCGACGACGTAGGACATCGGCAGGAAGGGGTGGATCCAGCCGAAGAAGCCGGGGCTGGTCTGGACGGGGTAGGTGCCGCCCGCCGAGGTCAGCTGGAGCATCAGGACGACGAGGACGAGGATCCGCCCGGCCGCCCCGAACTTGGCGTTCAGCCACTGCACCATCGCCGCGAAGCAGGCGGTGACCACGGCGAGGAAGCCGATGGTGAGGGCCGGCCGGGCCATCTCCAGGCCCAGTCCCCAGTGCAGTACGGCCATCAGCGCGCCCACCTGCAGGACACCGATCCCGGCCACCGGCAGCCAGCCCGCGAAGGCGATCCGCCAGGGCGAGGCGCCCGCGGCGAGGGCCCGCTTGTTGAGCGGGGCGATCAGCATGTACCCGACCATCGCGCCGACCCAGAGGGAGAGCGGGATGAAGTACGGGGCGAAACCGGTGCCGTAGTTGGGCGCCTTGTGCAGGGACTGGTTGGCGAGCTTGACCGGGTCGGCCATGACCTCGGTACGGGCGTCGCGCTGCGGCTGGTCGTAGTCGGGGATCTTGCTCACGCCCTCGTGCAGGCCGTCGGCGAGCTCGCCCGTGCCGTCGACGAGCTTGAACATGCCGCCGCCGAGGGTGTGGGCGCCGTCGCCGAGCTTGCCGACACCGCTCTCCAGGCCGGAGGAACCGGTGGCGGCGGTGCCGAGGCCCGTGTGCAGCTGGTTCATGCCCTTGGCGACCTTGTGGGCGCCGGTGTTCAGGGCATCGACCTTGGCCACGGCCGCGTCGAGGTCGGAGGAGAGCGCCGGGGCCTTCTCCGCGAGGTCGCGGGCCTGCGTCTCCAGGGTGGTCAGCTGGCCCTTGAGCTTGCCGAGGTCACCGTTCGCGTCCTTGACCAGGGTGTTGACGTCGGAGGTCAGCTCGGCGGCCTCGGCCGCGTCGTCCTTGACCTTCTTGAGCTGCGGGCAGGACGCGGGCTGCGGGCCGGTGGCCTTGGTGCACACGTCGGCGTAGACCTGGGCCGCGCCGGTCGAGACCCGCTGGGTGACGCGCGCGGCGTCCGGCGCCTTCTTGGCGAAGGTGTCGAGGTGGTTGTTGACCGTGTGCGCGGTGTCGGCGACCAGTTCGGCGGTGTCCGAGAGCTGCTTGGGGTCCTTGATCAGCGGGCGGGCCTTGTCGGCGGCGCCGTGGACCTTGTCCGCGAGGGTCTGGGTGCCGGAGGCGAGGTCCTTCGTACCGCTCTCCAGCTGTCCGGCGGCGGTGTCGAGCTTCTTGATCCCGCCCGCCAGCTCGCCGGTCTTCTCCTTGGCGGTGTCCAGGCCGTCGGCGAGGTCCTGGGCGCCCTGCTTGGCCTTGCCCGCGCCGTCCTTGAGCTTGTCGGCGCCGTCGGCGGCCTGGGCCGTCTTGTCGTGCAGGTCGGAGAAGGAGACGAAGATCTTGTCGAGGAAGCCGCGCGAGGCGTTGGTGGACGCGGCGGAGCGGACCTCGGCGAAGACGGTGCGCGAGATCGAGCCGACGATGTAGTTGTTCGCGTCGTTCGTGCGGACCTGCAGCGCGCTGGTGGTGGGGTCCTCGCCGGAGCTCGAGGCGATCTTCTTGCTGAAGTCGGCGGGCATGGTGAGGGAGAGGTAGTACTTCCCCTTCTCCAGGCCGTCGGACGCGTCGGCGGCGTCCACCTCGTGCCACTGGAAGGTCTTGCTCTCCCGCAGCTTCCTGGTGATCTCGGCGCCGGCGTCGATGTGCTTGCCCGCGGCGTCGGCGCCCTTGTCGGCATTGACGAGCGCGACCGGGATCTTGTCGAGGCGGCTGTACGGGTCCCAGAACGAGCAGAGGTAGAGGGCGCCGTAGAGCAGCGGGAGCAGCAGGAGGGCCACGAGCGCGGCGGCGGGCAGCTTCCCCCGCCCGAACCGCTTCAGCTCAAGCGCGGCGAGCTTCGGCGAGCGCATCGTCCGCCTCCTTCGTGTCGGTGGCGGTGTCGGTGGCGGTGTCGGTGTCGGTGTCGGTGTCCGCAGCGGTGTCGGTGTCCGCAGGGGTGTCGGTGTCCGCAGGGGTGTCGGTGTCCGCGCTCGTGTCGGTCTCCGCGGGGGCGTCGGCGGGGGCCGGGGTGCGGGTCTCGCCCGTGCGCAGGACCACCGCGTCGGCGGGGGCCTCGCTGCACACCGCGAGGACCGTGGTGCCGGAGTCGGCGATGTGCCGCAGCAGCGTCCAGGCCTCGTCGCGCTCGGCGGCGGAGAGCTTGAGGTCGGTGTCGTCGACCGCCAGCAGCCGGGGGCCGCCGAGCAGGGCGATGGCCACCGAGAGGCGCAGGGCCTCCAGCCGCTCGAGGTCGCGGACGGAGGTGCGCGGGCCCTTGGGCAGGGAGTCCAGCCGGAGCCCGACGGCGGCCAGCGCGGCGTCGATCCGGGCCCGGGTGCCCGAGGCGCGCTCGGCGCGGGGGCGCAGCAGGGCGCGGACCGGGCCGTCGTAGCGGCGCTGGAGCAGGGCTCCCTCGCGCAGCTGCTCGGCCACGGTGAGCGCGGGGTCGAGGTCGGTGACCCCGGGGACCGGGCCGAGGGCGGCGATGCGGCGGACCGCGGCCATCTTCTTCGGCACCCGGTGGCGGGCGATCTCGGCGGATCCCTCGGTGGGCTTCATCCGGCCGGTGAGCGCCAGGAGCAGGCAGGTGCGGCCACTGCCGGAGGGTCCCTCGACGGCGATCAGCGAACCGGCCGGGGCGTCGAGCGACACCCCCCGGAAGACCCAGCCGCGCGGGCCCTTGAGTCCGAAGTTCTCGGCCGTGACGGCCGCTCCGTGCGGGGTGTCCACACCCTCCCCCTTTTTTTGAACTGACTGGTCAGTTCAAAAAGTACCACCAGTACCCCATCAGCCGCACACCCGGGGGGTGTTATGTCGCCGATACGGGGAAAACCGCTGGTCAGCGTGATTGTCAGTGGGTGCCTTCACGATGGGGGCAGAAGGACACACCACCCGGGTGCCCGCAGACCGGGGCATCACGCGGTGCGCAACGCTCCACGCAACGACAGGAGGTTCGTCATGGCCACACCGTCCCCGTCCCCTGTCCACCCCGTCCTGCGCAAGTCGGCTGCCCCTCCGGCCGCCGTCGAGTTGCTCGACAAGGCCCGGCGCGGACTCGCGGAGGCGGCGCAGCTGCCCCTGCCCAACGAGCGGTACGCCACCGCCCATCTCGCCGCCCTGCGCGTCGCGGCCGCCGTGCTCGCCGCGCGCGGGCGGCCCGAGCCCGTGCACCCGCGCCGGCGGCCCCGGATCCGCAGCGCCTGGGAAGTGCTCCCGCAGGTGGCCCCGGAGTTGACCGAGTGGAGCGCCCTCTTCGCCTCGGGCGCCGCCCGCCGGGCCAGGGCCGAGGCGGGCATAGTCGGCGCGGCGAGCAACCGCGACGCGGACGACCTGGTGCGTGCCACGGCGATGTTCCTGCGCCTGGTGGACCGGATGCTGGCGCTCCCGCCGCTGCTGCCCGGTCCCCGGCCGGACCGCCCCGAGCCGGTATGACCTGGCCGAGCGGCGTAGGCAATAGGGTGGGGCCCGGACCGCTCACCCTTTCCGCGCCGAGGAGTCATCAGCCGTGTCGGACACTTCCCGCCCCCGCGCGTCCCTTCGCACCGCCGTGGTGTGGGACGTCCTGAAGGACGCCCTGGAGCGCCGCGTCAAGGCGACCGGCCGGGACGTGCTGGACGTGCTGGACACCGGTGGCGGCACCGGCAAGTTCGCCGTCCCGGTGGCCCGGCTCGGCCACCGCGTGACCGTGGTCGACCCCAGCCCGAACGCGCTGTTCGGGCTGGAGCGCCGGGTCGCCGAGGCCGGGGTCGCCGATCTGGTGCGCGGGGTCCAGGGCGACGCCCAGGGCCTGCTCGACGTCGTCGACCGCGACGCCTACGACGTGGTGCTGTGCCACGGCGTGCTGGAGTACGTCGACGACCCGGCCGAGGGCGTGGCCAACGCGGTCGCCGCACTGCGCCCCGGCGGCATCCTCAGCCTGCTCGCCGCCGGGCTCGGCGGAGCCGTCCTGGCCCGCGCGCTGGCCGGGCACTTCACCGAGGCCCGCACGGCCCTGACCGACCCGGCGGGCCGCTGGGGCTCCGGCGACCCGGTGCCGCGCCGTTTCACCGCGGACCAGCTCACCGAGCTCGTCGGTGGAGCGGGCCTCGAGGTCGGCTCCGTACACGGCGTCCGGATCTTCGCGGACCTCGTCCCCGGAGTCCTGGTGGACACCGAGCCGGGCGCCGTCGAGGCGCTGCTGCGCCTGGAGGAAGCCGCGGCCGAGCTGCCCGCCTTCCACGCGGTCGCCACGCAGCTGCACGTCGTGGGCGAGAAGCGGGCCTGAACTGCGACGCTGTCGCGCACGGAGTAGGCCGGTGACCCCCCGTTCCGCCGGTCGGCCCCGTATGATCGGGGGACACCGCCGGGCATGGTGGACGGGCCGTTGGGGAATAAGCGCCTCAACGACCGGCCTTACGACGGTACGGTTTGGTGAAATGGCGTAGAGGGGCGGGTTTCACGGGGGCGATTCCCTGCCTATCCTGGAGGGGACCCCCGGTCGCTACCCCGCGCGACCGACGGATGAGGAGGACTCCCGTGCCGCTCTCGGAGCACGAGCAGCGAATGCTCGAGCAGATGGAGCGAGCGCTGTACGCCGAAGATCCCAAGTTCGCGACAGCGCTTGAGGGAAGCGGGCTGCGTACGTACACCCGGCGACGGGTCTACCAGGCGGTCGCAGGCTTTCTGGTGGGTATCGCGCTCCTCATGACCGGAATGGTCGCGCAGAACCTGATCTGGGTCAGTGTGGTGGGGTTCCTCGTCATGCTGGGCTGTGCGGTTCTGGCGGTCACCGGATGGCGCAAGGCCCCCAAACCTGGTGAACAGCCCGTGACGGGCGGCGCCGGTGACCCGGGCCGCGGCCACAACCGGCAGCGCCGGACCATGATGAACCGGATCGAGCAGCGCTGGCAGCGCCGCCGTGACGAGCAGGGCCAGTAGGCCCCCGCGAGACCTGTGGTGAGGGGACGGACGCCGACGGCGTCCGTCCCCTCACCCGTCCCGCCCCGGCCCCTCCTGCGGGTTTTGCCCGCCTGACCGGGCGGGGTGCTGCATGATGACCGGGTGAGTGTCCTCCCCCTGGTCTTCACCAGCGGCTGGGCCAGCGGGATCAACGCGTACGCGGTGGTCCTGCTGCTCGGCATCTTCGGCGCGACCGGGCTCACCGACGAGGTGCCCGCTTCGCTCCAGCGCACGGACGTCCTCGTGGTCGCGGGCATCCTGTTCCTCTGCGAGGCCGTCGCCGACAAGATCCCGTACGTGGACTCCCTCTGGGACACCGTGCACACCGTCATCCGCCCCGTCTCCGGGGCCGTGGTCGGCGCGCTGCTGGCCGGGCAGAGCGGTTCGCTCTCGGACATCGCGGCCGGGGCCGTCGGCGGCTCCACCGCGCTGGCCAGCCATTTCGTCAAGGCCGGCACCCGGATGGCCATCAACACCTCCCCCGAGCCGTTCACGAACATCGCGATGAGCACCGCCGAGGACCTCGGCGTCGGCGGGATCGTCACCTTCGCCATGTTCAATCCGCAGGCCGCCGCCGTCATCGCGGGGGTGCTGCTGCTCATCGGGCTCGCCCTGCTGCTCTTCCTGTGGTCCCGGATCCGCCGCTTCCGGCGCCGCCGCGCCCAGCGCCGGGAGGAGAAGCGCCTGGCCCAGGCCTCGGCGACGGGGCCACCGGGGTGACTCGGTAGGGTCGGCGCATGGCACGAATTGCGGTGATCGGCGCCGGGATGGGCGCGATGGCGACGGCCGCCCGGCTGGCGGTGGCGGGCCACCGGGTGACGGTGTACGAGCGAGCGGCGACCTACGGCGGAGCGGTGGGGCGCTTCGAGCGCGACGGTTTCGCCTTCGATACCGGACCGGGTCTGCTGCATCTGCCCGCCGTCTACCGCGACCTGTTCGTCAAGACCGGCAAGCGCCCCCTGGAGGAGTGCGCCGAGCTGACCCAGGTGGACCCGGCGGCCCGCCACCTGCTGGCCGACGGGACCGCGGTCACCCTGCCCAATGCCTCGCGCGGCGGCGTCGCCGCCGTCCTCGACCAGGCCTTCGGTCCGGGCTCCGGGGACCGCTGGAGCGGGGTGCTCGGCCGGGCCCGCGACGCCTGGGACGCGACCCGCCGGCCGCTGCTGGAAGAGCCCCTGTGGCCCGACTGGCAGGTGCTGGGCCGGGATCCCTACCCGGCGCTGCGCGGCAGCGGGCTGCTGCGCCGCCGCCCGCCGACCCTGGCCGAGATGGCCGGGCGGGAGCTGGGCGGGCCGCTGGCGGCCCTGCTGGAGGCCATGGTGCTGGGGCACGGCGTCGACCCGCGGACCGCGCCCGCCGCCGCCGTGGTGCTCCCGTACATGGAGCAGACCTTCGGCAGTTGGTACGTCCGCGGCGGCATCCGGGAGCTGGCCACCGCCGTGTACGAGCGCTGCCGTGAGCGGAAGGTGGAGTTCTGCTTCGGCGCCCCGGTACGGGAGGTGCTGGAGCGGGACGGCCGGGCGGCCGGGGTGCTGCTGGCCGACGGGACCCGGGTCGAGGCCGACGCGGTGGTCTGCGGGACGGACCCCCGGGGGCTCCTCGTGCCGCTGCTGCCCGGGGCGCTGCCCTGGCCCGCGGACGCGGCGCCCCCGCGCACGGAGGCCCTGAGCCGGAGCACCCTCTTCCTCGCGCTGCGCGGCCCGCGCCCCGGGGACGCCGTCCACCGCACGGTGGTGCACTCCCCCGACGCCCGGCCCGTCACGGTGCTGCGCCCCGACGACCCGGCGGGCCGGCCCGACGCGGACCACGAGGCGGTCACCGTGAGCGCCGTGTGCACCGGCGCCGGGGTACCGGCCGGGGAGCTGCTGGCAGCCGCGGAGCGGGCTGTTCCGGGGCTGCGGGAGCGGCTGCTGTGGCGGGAGGAGCACACCCCGGCGGACGTCGCGCGGGACACGGGCGCCGTGGACGGCGCGGTTCCGCCGCCCGCCCTCGCGGGCGCCGGCGGCCGGTGGCTCTACCCGGCGAACGCCACCGCCCTGCCCGGCCTGTACCTGGCGGGCGGCTGGGCCCACCCCGGCGGCGGGCTGGCGCACGCCGGGATGACCGGGGCCCTGGTCGCGGGGCTGATCGTGGAGGGCGCCGGCTTCCGGGGCTCGCAGTAGTCCGCGGGACCACGGAAGCCGGGCAGGAAGCCGTGCAGGAAGCCGGGCCGGGCCGTCAGTAGCGGTACGGCTCGTAGTCCCCCGTGCCCTGGTAGGGGTACGGGTACGGGTACGGGGAGGGCTGCTGCTGCGGGTCCGCCGGGTCGTTCTGCTGCTGCGACTGCTGCTGGGCGTCCTGCTCCGTGTAGCGCTGCTGCGGCACCCACACCCCGCCGGGCGGGGTGTCCATGGAGTACTGCTGCTGCGCCGCCTGGTTCTGGGCCGCGTACGGGTCGGCGGCGTACGGCGCGTAGTCCCCGTACGACGCGGGCTGGGCGGCGCCGCCCGTGCCGATGTACGGGTCGGAGTAGGCGGCGTACACCTGCTGCTCGCCGGCCATCGGATAGCCGGTGTGGTAGTCGTACCCGTCGCCCTGGGACTGCGTCTGCGGCGGGGCGAACTGCGGGTCGTAGTACGCCGCGTACTGGTGGGCGTCCTGCTCCGGCGCGGCGAACGGGGAGGCGAAGGCCTGGGTCGGCTGGGCCGCCCCGGCGCCGTACGCTCCCGCCTCGTCCGGCACCGGACCGGCGAGGTCCCGGTCCGCGCCGTGGGCCTGGTCGCGGCCCGCGTCGGTGTCCGGGCCGGCGTCGGCGCCGGCCGCGCCCTCGGGCGCGTACTCCAGGTCGCTCACCCGGAGCGCGGGCTCGCGCCGCGGGCCGCCCGCCCCCCGGCGCCGCTTGGACGTGGCCCGTACGGGCGCCCCGCCCCGGCGCAGCGCCCAGCCGGCGACGAAGCCCTTGCGGAAGGAGAGCGTCACCAGGGCCTGGCCGATCGCGAAGGCGGCCGCACCGGCCGCGATGACCGGCACCGACGGCAGCACCACACCGGCGACCACGCCCACGAAGCCGGTGAAGGCGAGCAGCCTCCAGCGCAGCCTGGCCTTGTACTGGAGCAGTACCTCAGCAAGCAGCCACAGCGCGACGAAGCCGAACGCGATGTAGAGGACCGTCATTCCCATGCATGGCCCCTCTCGGGTAGGCCGCCCACGGGTACGGCCGTTCAGGCCCGCTGATGCAGGCCCAGGTTCTCGTAGATCTCCAGCGTCGCCGTGGAGTTGTGCGTGATGAAGTGCAGTCCCGGGACACCCTCGGACAGCAGCCGCGCGCAGAACTCCGTGGCGAACTCGATGCCAATGGAGCGTACAGCGGCGCGATCGTCCTTGACGGCGAGCATGCGCTCTTTCAAGTCCGCGGGGAAGACCGCGTTGCTCAGTTCCGGCAGCCTGTCGAGGGTCTTCACATTCACAACAGGCATGACTTCAGGGATGATCGGGGTCTCGCAGCCCGCCTTCTCGACCCGGTCGCGAAGGCGCAGGTAGTTCTCCGGATCGAAGAACATCTGTGTGATCGCATAGTCGGCGCCCGCACGGCACTTGTCCACGAAGTGCCGGATGTCCGTGTCCCAGTCGAGGGAGCGCGGGTGCATCTCGGGGAAGGCCGCGACACCCACGCAGAAGTCGCCGGACTCCTTGATGAGCCGGACCAGGTCGGCGGCGTAGAGCACGCCCTCGGGGTGCTCGATCCACTCGCCCAGCGGGTCGCCGGGCGGGTCGCCACGCAGGGCGAGCATGTTCCGGATCCCGGCGTCGGCGTACTGGCCCAGGACGTGGCGCAGCTCGGCCACCGAGTGGTCGACGGCGGTGAGGTGCGCGACGGGGGTGAGGGTGGTGTCGGCGGCGATCCGCTCGGTCGCCTTGACCGTGCCGCCGCGGGTGGAACCGCCCGCTCCGTAGGTCACGGAGACGAAGCTGGGCCCGACCGCCTCGATGCGGCGCAGCGCGTTCCAGAGACTGCGCTCGCCCTGCTCGGTCCGGGGCGCGTAGAACTCGAAGGAGTACGAGGACTTCCCGGACGCGAGGATGTCGCGGACGGTGCGCGCGCGGTCCGGGCGGGTGGAAGCGGTACCAGAGGCCATACGCGCAGGTTAGACGCGGCTCCCCGCCGACCGAAGTGGTGTCCATGGATTGGACACGTTTTTGGACAGCGCCGGGCGGAAATGGCGGGAGGGGAGTGGTCGGGCGGCCTCAGGCCAGGCGCTCGCGGACCCGCTTGGCGAGGTCGGCGGCGGCCGCGCCCGGGTCGGTGGCCTCGGTGATCGCGCGGACGACCACGACCCGGTCGGCGCCCGCGTCGAGCACCTCGTCCAGATTGCCGGCGTCGATGCCGCCGATGGCGAACCAGGGGCGGTCCTGGGCGAGGGAGGCGGTGTAGCGGACCAGGCCGAGCCCGGGGGCGAAGCGGCCGGGCTTGGTCGGGGTGGGCCAGCAGGGGCCGGTGCAGAAGTAGTCGACACCGGGCTCGGAGAGGGCGGCGTCGACCTCGGATTCGGCGTGGCAGGAGCGGCCGATCAGCACCCCGGCGCCGAGGATGGCGCGGGCGGCGGGGACGGGTATGTCGCCCTGGCCCAGGTGCAGGACGTCGGAGCCGATGGCGTGGGCCACGTCGGCTCGGTCGTTGACCGCGAGGAGCTTGCCGTGGCGCCGGGCGGCCTCGGCGAAGACCTGGAGGTGTTCCAGCTCCTCGCCCGCTTCCATGCCCTTGTCGCGCAGCTGGACGATGTCGACCCCGCCCGCGAGGACGGCGTCGAGGAATGCGGGGAGGTCGCCCTGCCGCTTGCGGGCGTCCGTGCACAGGTAGAGCCGGGCATCGGACAGCTGCTGCATGGGAAACCCCCGGGGTGGTCGTGGTGCACGGGCCGGGCGGGCCCGTGCACCACGTGGAGCGGATCAGGTCAGACGGCGAGCGCCTGAGCGCGGCGCTTCACCTCCGTGCCGCGATTCTCGCTCAGGGCCTGCACGGGGGTGCCGGGCAGGGTGGGGTCGGCGGTGAACAGCCACTCCAGGATTTCGTCGTCGGAGAAGCGGTCGTCCCGCAGCACGGTCAGCAGGCCGACGAGGCCCTTGACCACCTTGTCGCCGTCGATGAAGGCGGCCGGCACCTGGAGGGAACGGTTCTCGCCGCGGCGCACCGCGATGAGCTGGCCTTCCTTCACCATCTGCCGGACTTTGGTCACCTCGATACCGAGCATCTCCGCGATGTCGGGGAGGTAGAGCCAGGCAGGGACGAGGGTTTCGATCTTTGCGTCAATCTCGGTCACGAGGACAAGCCTGCCATCCGGGACCGACAGCCGGTAGTCGGGCGGGCCGGGCGGGGGGCCCGCCCGGCCCCCCGGCGCGCTACAGCACCGCGGACTTGAGCGGAACGGACGGGTCCGCCACCTTGCCCGGATCCACCCGCGCCCCGGACTCGATGAGCCTGCGGCCCTGCGCGAGGTCGCGCGGGCGGCCCACGGCGAGCACCGCCACCAGCGCCCCGGCGCGCAGCCAGCACACCGACCAGGTGGCGTCGGCCGGGTCGCCGCGCCACAGCAGGGTGTCGGCCCCGCCGTGGTGACCGGCGTACTGCACGAAGCGGCCGAACTGCTCGGACCAGAAGTACGGGACGGGGTCGTAGACGGTCGCGGGCTCCCCGGCGAGGGCCGCCAGGATGTTGGCGGCGACCGTGCGCGGGCCCTGCAGGGCGTTGTCCCAGTGGTGGACGAGGAGCCGCGCGCCGTAGCGCGCGGACGGGAAGGAGGCGCAGTCCCCGACGGCGTACACGTCGGGGAGCGAGGTCAGCAGGTGGGCGTCGGCGGTGACCGAGCCGTCAGTGCCGCGCTCCACCCCGGTCCCGGCCAGCCAGCCGGTGGCGGGGCGGGCGCCGATGCCGACGACCACGGCGGCGGCGGGCAGCTCGGTGCCGTCGGCCAGCAGCACCCGGCCCGGGCCCCCCGCGTCGCCCGGTTCGATCCCGGCGACCCTGGCCCCGGTCATCAGGCGGGCCCCGGCCCCGGCGTACCAGTCGGCCATGGGGGCGGTCACCTCGGCGGGCAGGGCGCCCGCGAGGACCCGGTCGGCGGCCTCGACCACGGTGACGGCGCAGCCGGCCTCGCGGGCGGCGGTGGCGAACTCGGCGCCGATCCAGCCCGCCCCGACCACGACGGCCTCCGGGGCGGCGGCCAGCACCGGCCGCAGCCGTTCGGCGTCGTCGAGGGTGCGCAGCAGGTGGACACCGGGGATCCCGTCGGTGCCGGGGAGGGTGAGCGGTTCGGCTCCGGTCGCCAGGACCAGGACGCCGTACGGGACCGGGCCCGCGGTGGTGTCGAGCGTGTGGGCGGCGGCGTGCAGGGCGGTGACCTCGACGCCGAGCCGCAGGTCGATGTCCAGGCCGGCGAAGTCGACGTCGAAGGCGGCGCCCTCGGCCTTGCCGAGGAGGACGGCCTTGGAGAGCGGGGGCCGGTCGTAAGGCTGGTGGGGTTCGGCGCCCAGCAGGGTGACCGGGCCGGTGAAGCCCCGCTCCCGCAGGGCCACCGCGGTCTGCACCCCGGCCATTCCGGCGCCGACGATGACCACGGCGGGCGGGGTCGGGTGCGGCCGCTCGGGCGTCCGCTCGGTCTGCACGGTCGGCCCGTGCGTCTGCTCGGTCTGCTGGTTCACGGCACTCAGCCTAATCATCTGACGACCCGTCAGGAATAGGGAGGCAGCCTTACCCGGCCCCGGCAGCGGGGTTAGTCTGGCCACCGTACCTATCGCGGGAGTCCGGGCGGACCGGGCTGAGAGGGAGGCTGGACGGCCTCCGACCGTACGAACCTGATCCGGGTCATGCCGGCGAAGGGAGGGGCTGGACGCCCATGCATTCTTCCGGAATTTCCGCCCGGGGATGTGATGTCCTCGTCATCGGGGGCGGCATCATCGGCCTGGTCACCGCCTGGCAGGCGGCCCGGCGCGGGCTGCGCACCGCACTGGCCGATCCGGCGCCCGGCGGCGGCGCGGCCCAGGTCGCGGCCGGCATGCTCGCCGCCGTCACCGAGCTGCACTACGGCGAGGAGACCCTGCTGGGTCTGAACCTCGCCTCCGCCGAGCGCTACCCGGCCTTCGCCGCCGACCTCGCCGACGCGAGCGGCGGCCTGGACATCGGCTACCGCGCCTGCGGCACCCTCGCCGTCGCCCTCGACGCCGACGACCGGGTCCACCTGCGCGAGCTGCACGCCCTCCAGCGCCGCTGCGGCCTGGAATCGCAGTGGCTGACCGGCCGCGAGTGCCGTCGGCTGGAGCCGATGCTGGCTCCGGGCGTACGCGGCGGGCTGCGCGTGGACGGCGACCACCAGGTCGACCCCCGGCGGCTCGCGGCCGCCCTGCTGGCCGCCTGCGAGCGGGCCGGGGTGGTCTTCCACCGGGCGAACGCGGCCCGGCTCGACGTCACCGCCGACCGGGCGTCGGGGGCGCTGCTCGACGACGGCACCGTGCTGGCCGCCGGTCAGGTGGTCCTGGCCGCGGGGAGCCTCAGCGGCAGGCTGGCGGGCGTACCGCCGCAGGCGCTGCCTCCCGTACGGCCGGTCAAGGGGCAGGTGCTGCGGCTCGCCGTGCCGCCCGCCCACGCGCCGTTCCTGTCCCGGACGGTCCGGGCGGTGGTCCGCGGCAGCCACGTCTACCTGGTCCCGCGCGAGAACGGCGAGCTCGTCGTCGGCGCCACCAGCGAGGAGCTGGGCTGGGACACCACCGTCACGGCGGGCGGGGTGTACGAGCTGCTGCGCGACGCGCACGAGCTGGTCCCCGGGATCACCGAACTGCCGCTCACCGAGACCCGCGCGGGCCTGCGCCCCGGCTCCCCCGACAACGCCCCGCTGCTCGGCCCGACCGAGCTGCCGGGGCTGCACCTGGCCACCGGGCACTACCGCAACGGCGTGCTGCTGACCCCGGTCACCGGCGAGGTCCTGGCCGACGTCCTGACCACCGGCGAGCTGCCAGAGGTGGCCCGCCCCTTCAGCCCCCGCCGTTTCTCCGCCGTACGCGAGGAGTCCCCCGCATGACCGTCTCCGGCACCTCCGGCACCACCGGCACCGCTGTCGTCTCCGTCAACGGCGAGCCCCGCGAGTTCCCCGCGGGCACCACCCTGGACGCGGTCGTCGCCACCCTGACCGTCGCACCCAAGGGGGTCGCGGCCGCGCTCAACGAAACCGTGGTCCCGCGCGGCCAGTGGGCCGCCACGGCGGTGGGCCACGGCGACCGCGTCGAGGTCCTCACCGCGGTCCAGGGGGGCTGACCCGTGGCCGACGACACCATGACCGACGACCTCTTCTCCCTGGGCGGCCGGACCTTCTCGTCCCGCCTGATCATGGGGACGGGCGGGGCGCCCAGCCTCGACGTCCTGGAACGGGCGCTGGTCGCCTCCGGTACGCAGCTCACCACCGTGGCGATGCGGCGCCTGGACCCCACGGTCCAGGGCTCCGTGCTGTCCGTACTGAACCGGCTCGGTATCGCGGTGCTGCCGAACACCGCGGGCTGCTTCACCGCGGGCGAGGCCGTGCTGACCGCGCGGCTGGCGCGGGAGGCGCTGGGCACGGACTGGGTCAAGCTGGAGGTGGTCGCGGACGAGCGGACCCTGCTGCCCGACGGGGTCGAGCTGCTGGACGCGGCCGAGACCCTGGTCGACGAGGGCTTCACGGTCCTCCCGTACACGAACGACGATCCGGTGCTCGCGCGGAAGCTGGAGGACGTGGGCTGCGCGGCGATCATGCCGCTGGGGTCGCCGATCGGGTCCGGGCTGGGGATCCGCAACCCGCACAACTTCGAGCTGATCGTGGAGCGGGCCGGGGTGCCGGTGATCCTCGACGCGGGGGCCGGGACCGCGTCCGACGCGGCGCTGGCGATGGAGCTGGGATGCGCCGGGGTGATGCTGGCCTCGGCCGTGACGCGGGCGCAGGTGCCGGTGCTGATGGCGGCGGCCATGCGGGATGCCGTGGCGGCGGGGCGGCTGGCCCGTCGCGCGGGGCGCATCCCCCGCCGCCACTTCGCCGCCGCCTCGTCCCCCACGGAAGGCCGCGCCGCCCTGGACCCGGAACGCCCGGCGTTCTGACCCGCCCCCCCGGGACCCCGATGCCCTCAATCGCCGGGCGGGCTGGATGTGCCCCCGGGGCCGCCGTGCCCTCAAACGCCGGGCGGGCTGGATCGGCCACCCCCGGACCCACCCCGCGGCCCTCCAGGCCTCCGGCGGGCCCTCAAACGCCGGGCGGGCTGTCTTTGCCCGGCCCATGGGGGCCCGCCGGAGGCAAACCCAGCCCGCCCGGCGCATGCGAGCCCCCACACCCAGCCCGCCCGGCGCATGCGAGCCCGCACACCCAGCCCGCCCGGCGTTTGAGGGCCCGCCGGAGGCACCACCGGGCCGCGGGCTCACGCCCACCCCACACACCCAGCCCGCGCCGGGGGCGAATCCAGCCCGCCCGGCGCATGCGAGCCCGTACATCCAGCCTGCCCGGCGTTTGAGGGCCCGCCGGAGGCACCACCGGGCCGCGGGGTCCCGCCCACCCCACACACCCAGCCCGCGCCGGGGGCAAATCCAGCCCGCCCGGCGCTTGAGGGCCCGCCGGAGGCACCACCGGGCCGCGGGCTCCCGCCCGGACCGCACACCCAGCCCGCCCGGCGATTGAGGGCCCGCCGGAGGCGAATAGGGGTGGCGCACGCTCACTGGGCGGGGCTGGTTCGGCGGGGTCGCCGGAGGCAGGGGGCAGGGCGGCGGGAGCCGGTCGGGGGGGCGCAGCGTCACAGGTGCGCTGCAAGCCACGGGACCGGCGACCGGCTCCGGCGGGGCCCTCGTAGAATCGCCGGGTGGATACGACCCTGGAAGACCCCCTCGTCGGGCGCGTGCTCGACGGCCGCTACCGCATCGACGCCCGCATCGCGGTCGGCGGAATGGCCACGGTCTACCGGGCCGTCGACACCCGCCTCGACCGCGTGCTCGCCCTCAAGGTGATGCACCCGGCCCTCGCCGCCGACACCGCCTTCGTCGAGCGCTTCATCCGCGAGGCCAAGTCCGTGGCCCGCCTCGCGCACCCCAACGTCGTCGGCGTCTTCGACCAGGGCACGGACGGCCCGTTCGTCTTCCTGGCCATGGAGTACGTCTCCGGCTGCACCCTGCGCGACGTGCTCCGCGAGCGCGGCGCCCTGCGCCCGCGCGCCGCGCTCGACATCCTGGAGCCGATGCTCGCCGCCCTCGGCGCCGCGCACCGCGCCGGTTTCGTGCACCGGGACATGAAGCCCGAGAACGTCCTGATCGGCGACGACGGCCGGGTGAAGGTCGCCGACTTCGGCCTCGTCCGCAGCGTCGACTCCGTCACGGACACCACCGGCTCCGTCCTCGGCACGGTCTCCTACCTCGCCCCCGAGCAGATCGAGAACGGCCTCACCGACACCCGCGTCGACGTCTACGCCTGCGGTGTCGTCCTGTACGAGATGCTCACGGGCGCCAAGCCGCACACCGGCGGCACCCCGGCCCAGGTGATCTACCGCCACCTCAACGAGGACGTACCGCCCCCGTCCGCCGCCGTCCCCGGCCTGCCGGTGTCGCTGGACGAGCTGGTCGCCACGGCCGCCGCCCGCAACCCCGAGCTGCGCCCGTACGACGCGGTGGCCCTGCTCGCCCTGGTCCGCGAGGCCCGCGCCGCGCTGACCGACGGCGAGCTGGACGCCGTACCGCCGCAGGCGCGCGCCGAGGACCGGACGGCGGCCGAGGACCGCACCAGCGTGATCCCGCGCATCACCCCGGCGGCCGCTCCCGCGGAGCACACCTCGCGGCTGGAGCACCCCGGCCCGCCGGACCGGACCGACCGTTCGCACGCGGTACGCCGCCCCCGCCCCCGGCGGGCCACCTACCTGACCGTCGCCGGGATCCTGCTCGCCCTCGGCCTCGGCACGGGCGTCTGGTACATCAGCTCGGGCCAGTTCACCAAGGTTCCGCACCTGCTCGGCAAGACCGAGGAGCAGGCCCGCGCCCAACTGTCGGCGGCGGGTCTCGGGGTGAAGGGGGTCGACCGGAAGTTCAGCGACAGCTTCGAGCGCGGCACCGTGATGAACAGCGACCCGGAGAGCGGCAAGCGCATACGCGGCAACGGCGCGGTGACGCTGGTCATCTCCCGCGGCCCCCAGATCGTCGTCGTGCCCAACGTCAAGGGCAAGCCGCTGGACGCCGCGAAGGCGGAGCTGACCAAGGCGGGCCTGGCGCCCGGCATCGTCACCCAGGCGTTCAGCCAGGACCTCCCGCTGGGCGCGGTGATCAGCACCGACCCGGAGGGCGGCGCCCAGCGGGCCCCGGACGCGGCTGTGGCGCTGGTGGTCAGCAAGGGCAGCCCGGTGCAGGTGCCGAGCGTGGTCGGCGCGGGCGTCGAGCAGGCGCGCAAGGGCCTGGAGGGCCTGGGCCTCAAGGTCGAGGTCGCGCCCGAGCAGGTCAATTCGGCGAGCCCCGCGGGCTCCGTCGCCAACCAGTCGCTCAGCGCGGGTGCCCAGGCGGCCGCGGGCGACACGGTGACGCTGACGGTCTCCAAGGGCCCGCGCCAGGTCCCGGTGCCGAACGTCACCGGCCAGGACGTGGAGGCCGCGAAGCGGGCGCTGGAGGGCGCCGGCTTCAAGGTGAAGGTGGAACGGCCGTTCCTCTCGTTCAGCAACACCGTCGACGCCCAGTCGGTGCCGGCCGGGCAGAGCGCCCCCGAGGGCAGCGTCGTCATCGTCAGGACCAAGGGACTGTGATGCGCGAGTCGGTGCGCGAGTCGACGCACGAGGCCGGCACGGCATCCCGGACGCGCAATCCCGTGGGCGGGCACGTGCCCGTCGCGGGCGGCCTCGCCTCGGTGGGGCTGACGTACGCCCGGGAGATGGGCGCCGAGGCCGTACAGGTCTTCGTCGCCAACCCGCGCGGCTGGGCGACCCCGGTGGGCAACCCGGCGCAGGACGAGCTGTTCCGCGCGCAGTGCGCGCAGGAGTCGATCCCGGTCTACGTGCACGCCCCGTACCTGATCAACTTCGGCTCGCACACCGAGGCGACGGTGGAGAAGTCGGTCGAGTCCCTGCGCCACTCGCTGCGCCGGGGCCGGGAGATCGGCGCGCGCGGGGTGGTCGTGCACACCGGTTCGGCGACCGGCGGCCGCCCGCGCGAGCTGGCGTACGCGCAGGTCAGGGAGTACATGCTGCCGCTGCTCGATGAGCTGACGCATGACGACGACCCCTTCCTGCTGCTCGAATCGACGGCCGGCCAGGGCTTCTCGCTGTGCTCGCGCACCTGGGACTTCGGGCCGTACTTCGAGGCGCTCGACGCCCACCCCAGGCTCGGGATCTGCCTCGACACCTGCCACATCTTCGCGGCCGGGCACGACCTGGCGGAGCCGGGCGGGACCAAGCAGACGCTGGACCTGCTGGTGGACACGGTGGGCGAGGGGCGGCTGAAGCTGATCCACGCGAACGACTCGAAGGAGGGCGTGGGCGCCCACAAGGACCGGCACGCCAACATCGGCCAGGGCCACATCGGGCGGGACGCCTTCGCCGAGCTGTTCTCGCACCCGGCGATGGACGGCGTACCGCTGATCATCGAGACCCCGGGCGGCAAGGAGGGGCACGCGGCGGACGTCGCGCTGCTCAAGGAGCTGCGCGAGCTGCACTGATCCATTGAGGAATACCCCAGGGGGGTATACGGTTCTGTCCATCGGCAGGACCGTAGTCCGCGTTTCCCACAGGGGGTCGTCATGGATCACGCACACGAGCACGAGCACGCACAGGCCCACGGACATGAACACGGGCACGAGCACGAGCACGCCCACCACCACCCGGCTCCGGCCGGCTGGGCGACGGCTGCCCGGGCCACCCTCCACTGCCTCACCGGATGCGCCATCGGCGAGGTGCTCGGCATGATCGTCGGTACGGCGCTGGGCTGGGGGAACGTGGCGACGATGATTTTGGCGATCGTCCTCGCCTTCGTCTTCGGTTACGCGCTGACCCTGCGCGGCATCCTCGCGGCGGGCGTGGACGCGCGCACCGCGATCCGGATCGCGCTGGCCGCGGACACCCTCTCGATCGCCGTCATGGAGCTGATCGACAACGGCGTGATCGCGCTCTGGCCGGGCGCGATGGACGCGCAGCTGTCACAGGCGCTGTTCTGGATCGCGCTGGCGGTCTCGCTGGCGCTGGCCTTCGTGGTCACCACGCCGGTCAACAAGTGGCTGATCGGCCACGGCAAGGGACACGCGGTCGTCCACCAGTACCACTGAGCCGGTACCACTGAGCCGGTACCGCTGAGCCGGTACCACTGAGCCGGCACCACTGCGCCGGCACGACCGAGTGCCGGCGCCTACCGGCGTACCGCCGGTCAGACCTCCGGGCCGTCGCCCGGCTCCTCCTGGTAGGAGTACCGCTGCTCGCGCCACGGGTCACCGATGTTGTGATAGCCGCGCTCTTCCCAGAACCCGCGCCGGTCGGCGGTCATGTACTCGATCCCGCGCACCCACTTGGGGCCCTTCCAGGCATACAGGTGCGGGACGACCAGCCGCAGCGGGAAACCGTGCTCGGCGGTCAGGGGTTCGCCGCCCTGGTGCGTGGCGAAGAGGGCCCGCTCGGAGGCGAAGTCGGCGAGCCGCAGGTTCGAACTGAAGCCGTACTCGGCCCACACCATCACGTGGGTGGCGTTCGGCGCGGGCGGGGCCAGCTCCAGCAGACTGCGGGTGAGCACCCCGCCCCATTCGGCTCCCTGCATGCTGAATTTCGTCACGCAGTGCAGGTCCGCGACCACGGAAGAGAACGGCAGCGCCGAGAACTCCTCGTGGTTCCAGCAGTGCTTGTCACCGTCGGCGGTGGCGCCGAAGACCCTGAACTCCCAGCGGTCCGGCTTGAATTTGGGCACCGGACCGTAGTGGGTGACCGGCCAGCCCTTCTGCAGACGCTGCCCCGGAGGAAGCTCCAGCTGTGCTGCTTCCGGAGTTTCGCGGCTTTCCGGCTGACCCATGACTCCATGGTGACAGACTGACCAGGGTGGTCATGACCAGCTCCGAGCCGATTCGGGCAAGTCACAGTAACTCCCACTAAGGAGGCACTTACTGGACGCTCCTCAGCGGCGGTGCGAGGATGCGCGCACCTGCCCCGTCACACCACTTGGAAGGAGCCCGCTGCCATGCAGGGCGACCCCGAGGTTCTTGAATTTCTCAACGAGCAGCTGACCGGCGAACTGACCGCGATCAACCAGTACTGGCTGCACTACCGCATCCAGGACAACAAGGGCTGGACCAAGCTCGCCAAGTACACCCGTGCCGAGTCCATCGACGAGATGAAGCACGCGGACAAGATCACCGAGCGCATCCTGATGCTCGACGGCCTGCCGAACTACCAGCGCCTCTTCCACGTGCGGGTCGGGCAGACGCTGACGGAGATGTTCGAGGCGGACCGGCAGGTGGAGGTCGAGGCGATCGACCGCCTCAAGCGGGGCATCGAGGTGATGCGCGGCAAGGGTGACGTCACCTCGGCGCGCCTGTTCGAGGAGATCCTGGAGGACGAGGAGCACCACATCGACTACCTCGACACCCAGCTGGAGATCATCGAGCAGATCGGCGAGGCGCTCTACATCGCGCAGCTCATCGAGCAGCCGGAGAGCTAGTCCGAACCAGCCCGAACTAGTCCGAGCGGGTGTTTTCCGGCATGCGGTGCTCAGCGGCCCTTCGCGGCCCCGGGCGGCACTAGGCAGCCGGGGCGAGGGCCTCGTCGGCCACGGCGAGGACCGGGTCGGCGGCGAGCACGGCCGCCGCGCCGCCCTTCTCCAGCAGCTCGCGGCGGGGGCACGCGCCACGGCCGAGGATGCCCTGGATGGTCCGCACGCACGAGCCGCAGTCGGTTCCGGCCTTGGTGGCCGAGGCGATCTGGCGGGGCGTGCACGCTCCCGCGTCCGCGTGAGCCTTGACCTGCTTGTCCGTGATGCCGAAGCAAGAGCAGACGTACACGCGGTTCACCTCCCGGACCGGACGGACCCCCCATTCGGTGAGGCTTACCTAACCCTACCCAAACTTAGGGTTCCCTAAAAGACCCGGGTACGGCGATGGGGCGCGGATCACATCGATCCGCGCCCCATCGCCGTAGGAAGCCACCTACTGATCGCGACCTACTGGTCGCGGTACATCTCGGCCACCAGGAACGCCAGGTCCAGCGACTGGCTGCGGTTGAGCCGCGGGTCGCAGGCCGTCTCGTAGCGCTGGTGCAGGTCGTCGACGAAGATCTCGTCGCCGCCGCCGACGCACTCGGTGACGTCGTCACCGGTCAGCTCGACGTGGATGCCGCCCGGGTGGGTGCCGAGCGCCTTGTGCACCTCGAAGAAGCCCTTGACCTCGTCGAGCACGTCGTCGAAACGGCGCGTCTTGTGGCCGGAGGCCGCCTCGAAGGTGTTGCCGTGCATCGGGTCGGTGACCCACGCGACGGTCGCGCCCGACGCGGTGACCTTCTCGACCAGCTCGGGGAGCTTGTCGCGGACCTTGTCGGCGCCCATGCGGACGACGAAGGTCAGCCGGCCCGGCTCGCGCTCGGGGTCCAGGCGGTCGATGTACGTCAGCGCCTCGTCCACGGTGGTCGTGGGGCCGAGCTTGATGCCGAGCGGGTTCGCGATCTGCGCGCAGAACTCGATGTGCGCGTGGTCCAGCTGGCGGGTGCGCTCGCCGACCCAGACCATGTGGCCCGAGGTGTCGTAGAGCTTGCCGGTGCGCGAGTCGGTGCGGGTCAGCGCACCTTCGTAGTCGAGGAGCAGCGCCTCGTGGGAGGCGTAGAACTCCACGGCCTTGAACTCGGCCGGGTCGGTGCCACACGCCTTCATGAAGTTCAGCGCGTTGTCGATCTCCCGCGCGAGCTGCTCGTAGCGCTGCCCGGACGGGGAGGCCTTCACGAAGTCCTGGTTCCAGGCGTGCACCTGGCGCAGGTCGGCGTAACCACCGGTGGTGAAGGCGCGGACCAGGTTCAGGGTCGACGCGGAGGCGTGGTACATCCGCTTCAGCCGCTCGGGGTCCGGGATCCGGGCCTCTTCGGTGAAGGCGAAGCCGTTGACCGAGTCACCGCGGTAGGTCGGCAGCGTGACGCCGTCGCGGGTCTCGGTGTCCTTGGAGCGCGGCTTGGAGTACTGGCCCGCGATGCGGCCGATCTTGACCACGGGCACGGAGGCCGCGTAGGTCAGGACGGCGCTCATCTGGAGCAGCGTCTTCAGCTTGGCGCGGATGTGGTCGGCGGAGACACCGTCGAAGGCCTCGGCGCAGTCGCCGCCCTGGAGCAGGAACGCCTCGCCCTTGGCGACGGCTCCCAGTCGGGCGCGCAGCTGGTCGCACTCGCCCGCGAAGACGAGCGGGGGATACGACTCGAGGTCCGCGACGACAGCGCGCAGAGCCTCGGCATCGGGGTACGAAGGCTGCTGCGCCGCGGGAAGGTCGCGCCAGGTCGCCTTGGCGGCGGGGGCTTGGTTTTCAGCGTTCACGGTCACCTCGTACACATTACGTCGTCACACGGGCCGTCCAGCCCGGCGATCAGATCGTGAGACACGGTGGCTGCGGACCGGACGCCGCATGGGCTAAGGTCCGCGGCATGTACGCGAACTCGAACCAGAACTGGTGGTGGACCGCTCCGTTGGCGGCCCACTGAATTCGCGTACCCACCGAATCTGACGCGAAGGCCGCCCCCGGGGGCGGCCTTCGGTGTTTCCGGGCCGCTCCCTCCCCGCACTCCACTGGAAGGAAGCCCGTCCCATGAGGAACACGACCACCCTGGACGTCGCCGCACTGCTCGGCGGCTCCGGCCCGTTCGCCCTGCTGCGCCGGCGTACCCCCGGCCTGGACCACGACACCGTCGAGGTGCTGACCGGCCCGGTGCACGAGGCGCGGCGCCTGGCCGACCTGCCGCTCGGGGACCTGCCCACGCTCGCCCTGGTGCCGTTCCGGCAGATCCGCGAGCGCGGTTTCGACGTGCGCGACGACGGCACCCCGCTGAGCGTGCTGGTCGCGCGGGAGGCGTACGCGGTCCCGCTCGCCGCGGCCCTGGCGGCGCTCCCGGAGCACGAGGTGCGGGTCGAGGGCGGCGGCTTCGACGTCCCCGACGAGCAGTACGCGGCCACGGTGGAGCGGGTCATCGAGGACGAGATCGGCCGCGGCGAGGGCGCGAACTTCGTCATCCGGCGCACCTACGAGGGCAGCATCCCGGGCTTCGGCCGCGCCGACGCGCTCGCGCTGTTCCGGCGGCTGCTGGTGGCCGAGCGGGGCGCGTACTGGACGTACGTCGTGCACACGGGCGAGAGGACGCTGGTCGGCGCCAGCCCCGAGGTCCACGTCCGGATGACTGGCGGCACGGTGGTGATGAACCCGATCAGCGGCACCTACCGCCATCCCGCCACGGGCCCCACGGCCGAGTCCCTGCTCGCCTTCCTCGGCGACCGCAAGGAGACCGAGGAGCTGTCGATGGTCGTCGACGAGGAGCTCAAGATGATGTGCACGGTCGCCGACAGGGGCGGTGTCGTCGTCGGGCCGCGGCTGAAGGAGATGTCCCACCTCGCGCACACCGAGTACGAGCTGCGCGGACGCTCGACGCTGGACGCGCGGGAGGTGCTGCGCGAGACGATGTTCGCGGCGACCGTCACCGGCTCGCCCGTGCAGAACGCCTGCCGGGTCATCGAGCGGTACGAGTCCGGCGGCCGCGGCTATTACGCGGGGGCGCTCGCCCTGCTCGGCCGGGACGCCGACGGCACGCAGGTCCTGGACTCCCCCATCCTGATCCGCACCGCCGACATCAGCGCCGACGGCACCCTGCGCGTCCCGGTCGGCGCGACCCTCGTGCGCCACTCCGACCCGGCGAGCGAGGTGGCCGAGACGCACGCCAAGGCCGCCGGGGTGCTGGCGGCCCTCGGGGTGCGCCCGGCCGCGGCCCGGCCCGCTCCCGGCGCGGCCCTGCTCGGCGACGACCCGCGGGTGCAGGCGGCCCTGGCGGCCCGGCGGCGGGACCTGGCGCCGTTCTGGCTGCGGATGCAGGACCGGCCCGCCGAGGTGAGCGGGCACGCGCTGGTCATCGACGCGGAGGACACCTTCACGGCGATGCTGGCGCACGTGCTGCGGGTGTGCGGGCTGGACGTGACCGTACGCCGCCACGACGATCCGGGGCTGCGCTCCGCCGCCCTCGCCTGGACGGGCCCGGTCGTGCTGGGCCCCGGGCCGGGCGATCCGGCCGACCCGGCGGATCCCCGGATGCGCTCGCTGCGCGCGCTGGCCCGGGAGCTGCTGGCCACGCACCGGGACGGGCTCCTGGGCGTCTGCCTGGGCCACGAGCTGCTGGCCGCCGAGCTGGGCCTCCCGCTGGTGCGCAAGGCGGAGCCCGCCCAGGGGGCGCAGACCCCGGTCGACCTGTTCGGTACGCGGGAGGTGGTGGGCTTCTACAACACCTACACCGCGCGCTGCACGGACGCGGACGCGGCCCGGCTGGCCGCGGTCGGCGTGGAGGTCTCCCGGGACCCGGCGACGTACGAGGTGCACGCCCTGCGCGCGAGCGCCGCGCCCCCCGGCTTCGCGGGCGGCTTCGCCGGGGTGCAGTTCCACCCGGAGTCGGTCCTGAGCCTGCGCGGCGCCGACGTCGTCCGTGACCTGCTGGCGGCCATGCGGCCGGTGTCCGCCGGGTCGTGACCGCACGCCCGGATCCCGCTCCCGGAAGGCCGCTTCCGGGGGCGGGGACCGGCCGGGGCGGTCAGGCGCGCGGGACCAGGGTGTTCTCCGAGCGGCGGCCCGCCAGGTAGTCGCCCACGTTGGCGACGGTCGCCGCGATGATCTGCTCCACCGCGTCCCGCGTGTAGTACGCCTGGTGCGAGGTCACCACCACGTGCGGGAAGGTCACCAGCCGCGCCAGCGTGTCGTCCTCCACCGTGTCCAGCGACTTGTCCAGGAAGAACACCCCGGCCTCCGCCTCGTACACGTCCAGCCCGACCCCGGAGAACCGGCCCGCCCGCAGCTCGCTGACCAGCGCGTCGGTGTCGACCAGCCCGCCCCGGCTGGTGTTCACCAGCATCGCGTCGTCCTTCATCATCCGCAGCGCCGCCGAGTCGACGATGTGGTGCGTCGAGTCGAGCAGCGGCACGTGCAGGCTGATCAGGTCCGCCGCCGCGAACAGCTCTTCCTTCTCGACGTACTTCATGCCCAGCTCCACGCAGGCCGGGTTCTGCGCGATGTCCCAGCCCAGCAGGTTCATCCCGAACCCGTGGGCGATCCGGGTGAACGCCTCGCCGATCTTCCCGGTGCCCACGACGCCCGCCGTGCGGCCCCGCAGGTCCCGGCCCATCAGGCCGTTCAGCCGGAAGTCGAAGTCCCGGGTGCGGTTCGAGGCCCGCACGATCCGCCGGTTGACCGCCATGGCCAGGGTCCAGGCGAATTCCGCGACCGAGTAGGGCGAGTAATAGGAGACGCGGCCGACCGTCAGGCCCAGCCCGGCCGCGACCTCCAGGTCGATGTTGTTGAAGCCGGTCGAACGCTGGGCGATCATCCGGGTCCCGCCCGCGGCCAGGGTCCGCAGCACCCGCCCGTTGAGGTCGGCGTTCACGCTGGTGGAGACGATCTCGTAGCCGGCGGCGATCGGAGCGGTGTCCTCGCTCAGGAAGACGTCCAGCGCGCGGAGCTCGTGCTCCCCCGCGAAGGCGCCCTCCAGCAGCGGCTTCTCGTCGGCCGTCACACCGAATGCCAGGATCTCCACGCCTGCTCCTGTCCGTAGAACGGCCGGATCACGGGTCGCACACCGGTCGCGCACGCGACTCGTCCGCGTGCGCACCGCTTGTCACGATACGACCCGTGCCCCGGGCACGCCCGCCGGCAAGATCCGGAAGGGAGGCCTGCGGCGGCCTCAGCCGAAGAAGACCCCGGCCTCCGCGTACAGCGCCGGGTCCACCGTCTTGAGCTTCGCCGTGGCCTCGGCGATCGGCACCCGGACGATGTCCGTCCCCTGGAGCGCGACCATCTTCCCGAAGTCCCGCTCCCGCACCGCGTCGATCGCGTGCAGCCCGAAGCGGGTGGCGAGCCAGCGGTCGAAGGCGCTCGGCGTGCCCCCGCGCTGCACGTGGCCGAGCACCGTCGTACGGGCCTCCTTGCCGGTGCGCTTCTCGATCTCCAGGGCCAGCCATTCGCCCACGCCCGACAGCCGGACGTGCCCGAAGGAGTCCTTCGTGGCGTCCTTGAGCACCATCTCGCCGTCCTGGGGCATGGCGCCCTCGGCGATGACCACGATCGGCGCGTAGCTCGCCTTGAACCGGGAGGTCACCCACGCGCAGACCTGGTCCACGTCGAAGCGCTGCTCCGGGATGAGGATGACGTTGGCGCCGCCCGCCAGCCCCGAGTGCAGGGCGATCCAGCCCGCGTGCCGTCCCATCACCTCGACGACCAGGACCCGCATGTGCGATTCGGCGGTGGTGTGCAGCCGGTCGATGGCCTCGGTGGCGATGCCGACGGCGGTGTCGAAGCCGAAGGTGTAGTCGGTCGCCGACAGGTCGTTGTCGATGGTCTTGGGTACGCCGACGCAGGGGATGCCGTACTCCTCGTACAGCCGGGCCGCGACCCCGAGGGTGTCCTCGCCGCCGATCGCGATCAGGGCGTCGACCTCGTACTTGGTGAGGCTCTCCTTGATCCGGCGCACCCCGTGCTCCACCTTGAACGGGTTGGTGCGCGAGGAGCCGAGGATGGTGCCGCCGCGGGGCAGGATCCCGCGGACCTCCCGGATGCCGAGCGGCACGGTGTCGCCCTCGACCGCGCCGCGCCAGCCGTCCTTGAACCCGATGAAGTCGTACGCGTACTCCTGGACGCCCTTGCGCACCGCGGCGCGGATGACCGCGTTGAGCCCGGGGCAGTCGCCGCCGCCGGTCAGCACTCCGACCTTCATGGAATCTTCCCTTCGCCAAGGGGCCCGCTGAGCCCGCACGGCGGCCACGCTAGTGGTGACGCAGGTCACCCGACCCGCGCGGGAAGGGTCAATTCCGGTGGATCACAGGGTGGTTGCGCACTCACGTTCACTCGTACGGGAATTCGTACGATCTACACCCGGCCGCCGCCCTACGCGTCGTCGAGGCCCCGTTCGATCGCGTACCGGACCAGCTCCACCCGGTTGTGCAACTGGAGCTTGCCCAGGGTGTTCTGGACGTGGTTCTGCACCGTGCGGTGCGAGATGACCAGGCGTTCCGCGATCTGCTTGTACGACAGCCCCTTGGCGACCAGGCGCAGGACCTCGGTCTCCCGGTCGGTCAGCTGCGGGGCCTTGGGCTCGTGGGCGGCGGCCGGGGCCGGGTCTCCGGCCAGACGGCGGTACTCGCCGAGGACCAGACCGGCCAGGCCCGGGGTGAAGACCGGGTCGCCGACCGCGGTGCGATGGACGGCGTCGATGAGATCGGCGGCGCCCGCGGACTTCAGCAGATAGCCCGTCGCACCGGACTTGACTGCCTCCAGCACGTCGGCGTGCTCACCGCTGGCCGACAGGACCAGGACCCGCAGGGCGGGGTCGGCGCCGACCAGCTCCTTGCAGACCTGCACCCCGGGCATGCCGGGCAGGTTGAGGTCCAGGACCAGGACCTGGGGCGCGGCCGCGCGGGCCCGGCGGACCGCCTCGGGGCCGTCGCCCGCCGTGGCGACCACGTCGAATCCCGCGGCGGCGAGGTCGCGGGCGACCGCGTCCCGCCACATGGGATGGTCGTCGACGACCATCACCTTGATGTCGGCCGCCGCCCGGTCCCCCGCGCTGTGTTCGCTGTTCATGCGGACCCCGTCCTCCCCCTCGGTACTTTCAGTTCCACTTCGGTGCCCTGGCCCGGTACGGAGACCAGCTCGGCCGTGCCGCCGAGGTCCCGCAACCGCCCCCGGATCGACTGGGCCACGCCCAGCCGGCCCTCGCCCGCGGCCTGGTCGAGCCGGCCCGCCGCGATGCCCGGTCCGTCGTCCCGGACCGTGACGATCACCTCGTCGCCCCAGTCCTCGACCAGGATCCAGGCCCGGGCCTGCTCGCCCGCGTGCTTGCGCACGTTGTCGAGGGCCGCGCCGACGGCGGCGGCCAGCTCCCGCGCGGCGGGCACCGGGAGCGGGACCGGGGCGCCCGGTTCGGCGAAGCTCACCCGCGACCCGGCGTGCGGGGCGAGGAGCGAGCGCAGGTCCAGCTCCCCCTCGTCCGCGCCGGGTTCCGCCACCTCGACGCTGTCCACGAACGCGCCCCGCGACTCGTCGCGCGAGACCCGGGAGGCGGGCACCAGGCCGCTGGAGACCAGGGTGCGCAGCGCCACCTCCTGCTCGCCCGCCATCCGCCCCAGCTCGGCGGCCTCGCCGCCGACCTCGGCGCCGCGGCGCTGGACCATGGCGAGGACCTGGAGGACCCCGTCGTGGATGTCCCGGGCGAGGCGCTCGCGTTCGCGGGTGGCCGCCTCGATCTCCAGGGCGCGGGCGAGGGTCGCCTCACTGGCCCGGGCGACCTCGACGACGTACCCGATGGCGATGGAGGCGACCCACACCAGCAGCACGTTGTGCAGGGTGTCCCGGGTCGGTTCGCCGCGCTGGATCACGATGTTGGCGACGGCCACGAAGGAGGAGGCGAAGCCCGCCCAGCGCCAGCCGCCCTTGATGGCGAAGGCGAGGACCGCGCCCGCGCTCCAGATCGACGGGAGGGTCGGGCCGCCCGCGGCGATCCGCTCCTGGGTGTCGGCGAGCGGGGTCAACAGGATCCCGACGACCGCGACGGTGAGGTCCGCCATGAGGAACGGCTTCGTACAGACCGCCGCGCCCGCCACCTTGGAGAAGGTGACCAGGGTCCACAGCACGAGGAAGCCGAGGTAGCAGGACGCCACCCAGGGGCGGTCGAACTCGCGGTGGGCGAAGGCGAAGAGCAGTACCGCGTAGACGGCGGTGAGCAGCCGGTAGGCGGTCAGCGCCCGCCACAGCGGCTGCTCGACCGACATGCGCACGACGCGCTCGCGTTTCGCCATCTCCCCCACCCCTCACGGGCGACGGCCATGTCCGGTCCGCGCGCCCCGCCCCACCTCGCCCCGCGGTCGCGCTACTTCGGCCCGGCGTCCGCTTCCTTGTCCTTCGCCTCCGCCGCCTGGTCGGCCTTGGCGGCCTTCTCGGCGTCGGCGATCTGCCGCTTGGCGGCGGTCGCGTAGATGTCGACGTACTCCTGGCCGGAGAGCTTCATGATCTCGTACATGACCTCGTCGGTCACCGAGCGCAGGATGAAGCGGTCGCCGTCCATGCCGTGGTAGCGGCTGAAGTCGAGCGGCTTGCCGATCCGGATGCCCGGACGCATCAGCTTCGGGACGACCTTGCCGGGAGGCTGGATCTTCTCGGTGTCGATCATCGCCACCGGGATCACGGGGGCGCCGGTGGCCAGGGCCACCCGGGCCAGGCCGCCGGGCTTGCCGCGGTACAGGCGCCCGTCGGGTGAGCGGGTGCCCTCCGGGTAGATGCCGAACAGCTCGCCGCGTTCGATGACGTCGATGCCGCTCTTGATGGCGGCCTCACCCGCGCCGCGCGCGCCGGAGCGGTCCACCGGGAGCTGGCCGACGCCCTTGAAGAAGGCGGCCGTCAGCTTGCCCTTGACGCCTGGCGAGGTGAAGTACTCCGCCTTCGCGATGAAGGTGACCTTCCGGTCCAGCACCGCGGGCAGGAAGAAGGAGTCGGAGAACGACAAGTGGTTGCTCGCGAGGATCGCCGGCCCCTCGGCGGGAATGTTCTCGAGGCCCTCCACCCACGGCCTGAAGGCGAGCTTCAGGGAACCGCCGATGGAGAACTTCATTGCGCCGTAGATCAACTCGAAAGCCTTCCTTTGTCTGTCGAACAGACCTTAACCCGTGACCGCCCCTGTGGCGGCCCGACGACCCTGGTCGGTGTCAGCCCGGTCGCGTACGGTGAAGTAGCACAGCGCGCCCGTCCCCAGAACGTGATGATCAAGGAGAATCAGGTGCCCGTCCTCCCTGGAGCCGAGCCGTTCCGCCACGAGGGCGGAGAGGTCGGCGTCCTTCTCTGCCACGGCTTCACCGGTTCCCCGCAGTCGCTGCGTCCCTGGGCCGAGTATCTGGCCGAGCGCGGGCTGACGGTATCGCTGCCGCTACTCCCGGGGCACGGGACCCGGTGGCAGGACATGCAGCTCACCGGCTGGCAGGACTGGTACGCGGAGGTCGACCGCGCCCTGCGGGAGCTGCTGGAGCGGTGCGAGCAGGTGTTCGTGTTCGGCCTGTCGATGGGCGGTGCGCTCACGCTGCGGCTCGCCGCGAAGCACGGGGACGCGATCAGCGGGCTGGTCCTCGTCAATCCGGCCAACAAGGTGCACGACCCGATGGCGTTCGCCCTCCCGGTCGCCCAGCATTTCATCCGCTCCACGCCGGGCATCGCCAGCGACATCGCCAAGGGCGGCTCGGAGGAGGTCGGGTACGACCGCGTGCCGACCCGGGCCGCGCACTCGCTGCGCAAGTTCCTCCGGATCGTCGACACCGAGCTGCCGCAGGTGACGCAGCCGCTGCTGCTCCTGCACAGCCCCCAGGACCATGTCGTCCCGCCCGTGGACTCGGCGCGCGTCCTCGCCCGGGTGTCGTCGACCGACGTCACCGAAACCCTGCTGGAACAGAGCTACCACGTCGCGACGTTGGACCATGACGCGGAGCGGATCTTCGCGGACAGCTACGCGTTCATCGGGCGGCTCGCGGAGAGCATCGGCAGGGAGGGGGCGGCCAGCGGTGGCTGAGCACGAGGAGTCGTCAGGAGGCGTTCCGCCACTGGACGAGGAAGCGGCGTGGGCGGCGATCGTCGCCGGGTACGGGCAGGAGCCGGCGGATCCGCCGGGTTCCCGGCCCTTCAGACCCATCGAGAACCTGCTGCTGCCGGAGGAGGACGTCAAGCCGGAGCCGGAAGCGGGGCCGGTGGGTCCGCCCGTCCTGGGCAGCTCGGTAGTGTTCGCCCCGGGCGTGGGGATCGGCCCGCGGGACCACGCCCTGCCGGAGCCGTCGCCGGAGCCGTCGTCGGCGGCGGAGGCCGGGGACTCCGACTCCTCCTCCTCGGACGAGGGCCACTTCGTCCCGCCGGAGCCGCCGCCGCTCCCCTCGGGTGACGTCACGTCCCGCTTCGCCTGGCTGGCGGTGGTGGGCGGCCCGTTGCTGCTCCTCCTGGCGGTGCTGCTCCAGTGGGAGATGACGTGGTGGCTGACCGCGCTGGGCATCGGCGGCTTCCTGGGCGGCTTCGCGACCCTGGTGGCCCGCATGACCCAGGGCGACGACGACGAGGACGACCACCCGGGCCGCGGAGCGGTCGTCTGACCCCGCCCCCCTGAACCCCGGCCCCGGCCCGGCCTCGCACCCGGTGCGCGGCCTCAGCCAGGCCTCGGGCCCGGTGCGCGGCCCCGCCCCCTGACCTCGGGCCCGTCCGCCGGGTCGGGTACGTGTGCTCGGCCACCGCGGCCACCCTCCGGGCCGGTGATCCGCCCCCGGTCCGGCCTCCGGTCCTTTGGCCCGGCCCCGCGCCTCGGCCTCGGGCCGGTGTCGGCCCGGCTTGCCTCCGGCGGGCCCTCAAACGCCGGGCAGGCTGATTGTGCGCCCCCCACCGTCGCGAGGCTCACCCACGCCCCCCCCTCGGCCCCGCCCCAGAACAAACCCCGGCCCACAAAACCAGCCCACTCCACCCCCATCCAGCCCGCCCGGCGTTTGAGGGCCCGCCGGAGGCACCACCAGCCCAAGGCCGCCCACCCCAGAGCCAGCCCACACCAGCCCCATCCAGCCCGCCCGGCGTTTGAGGGCCCGCCGGAGGCACCACCGGCCCGACGCCGCACACCCAGGGCCAGCCCACACCAGCCCCATCCAGCCCGCCCGGCGTTTGAGGGCCCGCCGGAGGCACCACCAGCCCGAGGCCGCCCACCCCAGAGCCAGCCAACTCCAGCCCGCCCGGCGTTTTATGGCACGCACGGGGCTGCCCTATGGCTCTGCATACCATCCAAC